>NZ_CP035501.1:300000-535000 GCF_004135585.1 Sphingosinicella sp. BN140058
TCGCTTTGCCCAGCGAGCGCCACCTATCTCGTCAAGGAGCTCGCATGAGCCGCGTACGCGTCCTTCCCGATCCCGACATCTTCCCCGCGCTCGACCCGTCCTACGTGATCCGGAGGCCGGCCCTCGGCCTCGCCGACGATCAGTCGCCGCCCCGCATCCTCCTCCTCTACGGTTCGCTTCGCCAACGATCCTTTTCCCGGTTCGCTACCGAAGAGGCTGCGAGGCTGCTGCAGATGTTCGGCGCGGAGACCCGAATCTTCGATCCGTCCGACCTTCCCCTCCCCGATCAGATTCCCGGCGACGATCATCCGGCCGTCCGGGATCTGCGCGAACTGTCGATATGGTCGGAGGGTCAGGTCTGGTGCAGCCCCGAACGGCACGGCCAGATCACCGGGATCATGAAGGCGCAGATCGATCACCTGCCGCTCGAGATGAGGGGCATGCGCCCGACGCAGGGCCGCTCCCTCGCCGTGATGCAGGTCTCTGGCGGCTCGCAATCCTTCAACGCCGTCAACACGCTGCGGCTGCTCGGCCGCTGGATGCGCATGTTCACCATCCCGAACCAATCCTCGGTCGCCATGGCCTACAAGGAATTCGACGAGAATGGCCGCATGAAGGCTTCGAGCTATTACGATCGGATCGTCGACGTCATGGAGGAACTGGTCCGCATCACCGTGCTGATGCGGCCGCACGCCACACAGCTCGTGAACCGCTATTCGGAACGGAAGGCCTCCGGAGTTGCTGTCGATCCGGGCACCGATCACTCCGCAGCAGCCATCGCTCGGTGACGATGGCGCGCGGAGCGGACGAGCGCTTCCCGGCGTTCGGTCGCCTGCATCGAGGCCCCTGCAAGCCACATCTGGAGGCGGCGGGATGAGGCGCGCGCACTGCTCGCAATTCCACGAGAGATCGGCTACCTGTCGCACATGGCTCTCCTGAAACTCTGGCGGTCCGCGATGCGGGCGGTGGCAGCCCTGCTGCTGCTCACATTCGCCACGCCTGCGCTCGCCGAAATCGGCTGCGCCGGGGAGAGCGTCGCGCATCTGAGGGCCGGCGCCGTGGCCGGGGCGGACGACCATGCGACGGCGGACACGGACAACCGGTCTGATCCCGACAAGGGATCCCCGAAGGGCCATTGCGCCTTCAATCACGGCCATTGCGCCGGCATTCCCTCCAGCGCTCGGGACGCTGCGGTACCGGTGATGGCCACAGTGGAGTATCGGTCCACCCCGGCCCGTCCGCTGATGGCGAGCCCGGTCGACATGCCGGAGCGCCCACCCTCCGCCTGAACCCAGCCGCGCCCGACCACGGGATCGCACCAGCTCGGACTTCAGGATGGAAAATGACACGCACAATGCAGCGGGCTCGTGCCTTGGCAGGCACCGTCGCGGCCGCGCTCTTCGCGCTCGCGGCCAGTGATGCCTACGCACGCCCGATCACGCTCGCCGAGGCCCTCGGCCACGTCGAGGACAACGCCCCTCTGCTGACGGCAGCACAGGCATCGGTTCGCGCAGCGCAGGCACGGGCGCGCCAGGCCGGCGTGTCGCCCAATCCCGAGCTCGACGCCGAGGTCGAGAATGCCTTCGGCACCGGGCGCTACAGCCGCTTCGGGGGCACGGAGCTCACCGTGGCCATAGCCCAACGCTTCGAACGAGGCGGCAAGCGACATGCGCGGATGGCGCTCGCCCGCGCGGACCTCGAACTCGCCAGCATAAGCCTTCTTCGAACTAGGGCGGACATCGTACGGGACATCGGCAATGCATTCGCTGACCTGGTCGCGGCCGAGCAGAAGCTCGCTCTGGCTCAAGAGACGATCGTTCGCTCGGAGGAGCTCGCGCGGACGGCCCGCCTCATGGTCGAGAACGGCCGCGACCCGCCGTTGCGGCAGTTCCGCGCCGAGAGCGCCCTTGCGGAAGCTCGGGCCGACGCCCAGCGCGCCCGCTCCGAGGAGGAGCAGGCGAGCCGTGCCCTGGCCCGCCTGATCGGCACTCCGGAGGACGATCTGGACGCCGTGGGTGGTGAAGGGCCGCCTTTGCCCGATACGGCCACGGCGAGCGGCGTTCCTCTTACCCTGCGTATCGCCGAAGCGGAACGCCGGCTCGCCGAAGCGCGGATCGCTCTCGAGCGCAGTGCGGGTGTGTCCGACATCACCGCCCGTGCAGGCCTTCGTGGCCTCGCCGAGACCAAGGACGTCGCACTTGTCGGCGGCATCACGATGCCGCTCGCCATTCGCGACCGTAATCGGGGCGGTGTCGAAGCGGCGCAGGCCGAGCTGCTCGCCGCCGAGGCCAGGATGGCGCAGGCAAGGCTGGATAGCGAGCGGGAGACCCGGGACGCACGATCGCTCCTCTCGGCCGCGCAAGCGCGCTTGTCGGCATTGGAAGGCGCGGGCCTCACGCAGGCGCAGGAAGCGATCCGCGTTGCACAAATCGGATATGGCGCGGGCAAGTTCTCGCTCCTGGATGTCTTCGACGCCCAGGCCAGTCTCACTTCCACCCGCACCTCGATCATCGAAGCCCGCCGAGACCGTGCCCGCGCCCTGGCGGCGCTCGAGCGCGCACTGGCGCAATAAGGACATGTCCATGGACCGACGGACAATCACCTCCATCGCCGGTGTCGGCATCGTCGCGGCCGCGGCCGGACTCGGAGCCGGTTCGTTGATCTGGCGGAACGCACCCGCCAGTCACGAAGGCGAAGGCGCCGGCGAGCACGCCGAGAGTCAGCATGAGCAAGGCGAGACTGAAGAAGCCCGCGAGGGCTTCGTCGCGCTTCCGCCCGCCACTGCGTCGACCGCCGGCGTCGAGGTCACGACCGTCGCTCGAGGCGGCGGCGCCGAGCTCCTCATCCCAGGACGGGCCGCCTTCGCGCCGAACGCGCAAGCCGCCGTCGGTGCGCCTCTCGGAGGCGTCGTGCAGCGCGTGCACGTTGCGCCGGGAACCAACGTCCGCGCCGGAGCGCCGCTCGTGACCATCCGCAGCCCCGAAGGCGCATCGCTAAACGCATCAGCGGATGCAGCGCGGGCTGAGGTCGAAGCTGCTCAGGCGGCCCACCGCCGGGAAACGCAGCTGTACCGGGCCAAGGTTACCGCGCGCCAGGATCTCGAGGCCGCGAGAGCGACATCGCTGAAAGCCCAGGCCAGCCTGCGAGCAGCGCAGGCCCAGATCGCCGCCGTCGGCTCACCCGGCGCGACAGGATATGTGATCGTGCGATCTCCGATGGCGGGTACCATCACCTCTCTCGGGGCCGCCACCGGGTCCGTGCTGGCCCAGGGGGCGACGGTAGCGCAGGTCGCGGACCAGAACCGCGTCGAACTGATCTTCGAGGCACCCGCCGGCGCATCCCGGACGATCCGCATCGGCAGCCCTATCCTCGCCACCATGGCGGGCGGTGAGGAGATCCGCTCGGTCGTGACGGCGATCTCGCCGAACGCCGCGACAGCGGGAGCCCAGGTCCGGGCTCGCCCGATCGGCTTCGTGCCGCCGGCAGGCACGCCGGTGTCCGGCCGCGTTCTCACCGGTGCCGCCGACACGATCGTGGTTCCGGCAGACGCGGTGCAGAATGTCGAAGGACGATCGGTCGTCTTCGTCGCCGACGGCAGCGGCTTCCGCGCCACGCCGGTGGTGGCAGGCCGGTCGGCCGCCGGGCGAACCGAGATCCTGAAGGGGCTGACGGGACGTGAACGGATCGCCGGGCGCGGTGCGTTCCTCCTCAAGGCGGAGCTCTCCAAATCCGAAGCGGAGCACGAGCACTGAGATGCTGAGCCGCCTCATCGACCTTTCGGTCCGTTACCGCTTCGCGGTTGCGGCTCTCGCTTTGGTGCTGCTGATCTACGGGGGCCGCGAGCTGCTGCGGCTGCCCATCGACGCGGTGCCGGACATCACCAACAAGCAGGTGGTCGTCACCACCGTCGCACCTGCCCTCGGCCCCGAAGAGGTGGAGAGCCAGGTGACCTTTCCGCTGGAGACGGCGCTCGCCGGCCTGCCGGGCCTTGAGGGCACGCGATCGCTCTCTCGCCATGGCCTCTCGCAGATCACCGCGGTGTTCGACGACGACACGGACATCTACTTCGCGCGCAGCCTGGTCAACGAACGGCTGAGATCCGCCCAGGCCAGCCTGCCTCAGGGCGTGGACTTCTCGATGGGGCCGCTCGCCACCGGTCTCGGCGAGGTGTTCATCTGGACGATCGAGTTTCGCGGACCGGCGGCTCGCGGCGTCTACGTCACGCCCGAAGGCGAGCGCCTGACCAGCGAGACCGAGCGCGCGACCTATTTGCGAACGGTGCAGGACTGGATCGTCGCACCGCAGCTGAAGAACGTACCCGGAGTCGCCGCCATCGACGTGCAGGGCGGGTATGTGAAGGAATATGCGGTTCGTCCCGATCCGACGCGTCTCGCCTCGTACGGCATCGGCCTGCGCCAGCTCGTCGATGCGCTGGAACATGCGAACCAGGTCGCCGGCGCCGGCTATATCACGCGTGCCGGAGAGGCTTTCATCGTCCGCGCGGACGCGCGCATTCGCAGCATCGAGGAACTCGCGCAGACGCCGGTCGGCCGCCGTGCCGGTCTCGTCATTCGCGTCGCCGATCTCGCAACCGTCGGCCAGGGACAGGCGCCGCGGCTCGGTGCCGCCAGCGAAAATGGCCGGGAGGTCGTCATCGGCACTGCGATGATGCTGGCCGGAGAAAATAGCCGCCGCGTCGCGAGCCGCGTCGGCGACAAGCTCCAGGAGATCAACCGCAGCCTGCCTGCGGGGATCGTCGCGAACCCCGTGCTCGACCGCACCAAACTCGTCGATGCCACCATCCGCACCGTCGAACACAATCTTGCCTATGGCGCGCTGCTCGTCATCGCCGTGCTCTTCTTCATGCTCGGCAACGTGCGGGCGGCGATCATCACTGCGGCCGTCATTCCCCTCTCCTTCCTGTTCGCCGCCATTGCGATGCGGAGGTTCGGCATCAGCGGCAATCTGATGAGCCTCGGCGCTCTCGATTTCGGGCTCATCGTCGATGGCGCGGTGGTGGTGATCGAAAACACGCTGCGGCGCCTCGGCCTCCGCCGGCAGGAGATCGGTAGAGAGCTGACCATAGGCGAGCGCGTCGAGGCGGCGGCCGGAGCGGCGCGGGAGATGGCCCGGCCGGCGGCTTACGGACAGGCGATCATCCTGCTCGTCTTTGCCCCGCTGCTCGCTTTTCGGGGCGTCGAGGGAAAGATGTTCGCGCCGATGGCGAGCACCGTGATGTTCGCTCTGGCCGGAGCCTTCATCCTGTCGCTGACCTTCGTACCCGCGATGGCGGCCTTGCTGCTTCGGGCACCGGCCGGCAGCCACGCGGAGACGAGGCTTGCGGCTGCTGCGAACCGGCGGTTCGAGCCATGGCTTCGCAAAGCGGTTGCGGCGCCGGGGGCGGTCGCCGCCGGTGCGGCCCTGGCCCTGCTCGTCGGCGCGATTGCATTCATGAGCCTCGGGCGAGAATTCATCCCGCAACTCGACGAACATGACATGCTCGTTCAGGCCATTCGCGTGCCGTCGACCTCGCTCGAACAGGCGCAGCAGATGCAGTTCAGGGTGGAGAAAGCGCTGGCAGCCTTCCCCGAAGTCTCCCTGGTATTCAGCAGGACCGGCACCGCCGAACTCGCTTCCGATCCGATGCCGCCGAACGTCACCGACACGTTCGTCATGCTCAAGCCGAGGAAGGAATGGCCGGACCGCCGACTTCCCAAAGCGGAGCTGGTCGCCCGGATGGACAAGGCGCTCGGAAGGCTGCTCGGCAACAATTACGAATTCACCCAGCCGATCCAGATGCGGTTCAACGAGCTGATCGCCGGAGTCCGCAGCGACGTCGCCGTGAAGGTCTATGGCGACGACTTCGGCGCGCTCACGGCTCAGGCGAACCGCATCGCCGAGGTTCTGGCCGGCATCGACGGCGCTGCCGACGTGCGGGTCGAACAGGTCAGCGGCCAGCCGACGATCACCGCCAGCGTTGACCGGACCGCCGCGGCGGCGCTCGGCGTTCACGCCAGCGACGCCGCCGAGGCGCTGTCGATCGCAATGGGCGGACGGGAAGCAGGACAGGTGCAGGAAGGCGATCGTCGGTTCGACGTGGTCGTTCGCCTCGACGAGGCGACACGCGGAGATCCGGCGGTCATGAACCAGTTGCCGGTGATGCCCGAGGGCGCAGAAATGGGGTTCACCGCGCCCGTGCCGCTCGGGTCGGTGGCCCGCTTCGACACCGCCGAAGGCCCCAATCAGATCAGCCGCGAGAATGGCAAAAGGCGCGTAACCGTGCAGGTGAACGTGCGCGGCCGCGATCTCGGCTCCTTCGTGGAAGAGGCTCAGCGCCGCGTCGCCAAACAGGTGAAGGTGGAGCCGGGCTATTGGCTCGAATGGGGCGGCACGTTCGAAAATCTGGCGCGTGCCAGCGAACGGCTGATGATCATCATCCCACTGGTCGCGATGCTGATCGGAATCCTGCTGTTTCTGGCGCTCGGTTCGGCCGCCGAGGCGCTGCTCGTCTTTGCCTGCGTACCCCTGGCCCTGGTCGGCGGCACGCTGGCGCTGCTCATGCGAGGAATGCCGTTCTCGATCTCGGCCGCAGTCGGCTTCATCGCGGTTTCCGGCGTGGCTACGCTGAACGGGCTCGTCCTGATGCAGGCGCTGAAGGCGCGTCTCGAAGGCGCAGGGGATCGCCGGGAGGCGATCGTCGAAGCGACGATCGGACGGCTCAGGGCGGTTCTCACCACCGCTCTCGTCGCCATTCTCGGCTTCGCGCCGATGGCGGTGGCGAGCGGCGCAGGCGCCGAGGTTCAGAAGCCCCTTGCCACCGTGGTGATCGGAGGCTTGCTGTCCGCGACCCTGCTGACCTTGTTCGTACTCCCCTCGATCAGCCAGTGGGTGCTTCGCGCGCGGTCCCGGTCGTCGATGGCCGTGTTCAGTCCCGCGCGATAGGATAGCACGGTCATGCAGAGTGGCCTGGCGGCGCGAAGGAGCCTTGCATCTGCGCGCAATCCGATGATACATCATCGCACGATGTCGCGGTTGCTGACCCTCCTGACCCTGCTTGCGCTGATCTTCGCGAATAGTGCGGCGGTGGCAAGCGTGCTGTGCCAGCATGGCGACGCGCAGGCGCACGCCGCGGCTCTGCAGAGCGACGATGCGGCGGCGGCATCCGAAGCGCGGAGCGAAGACAGGGCGGAGCGCACGATCTCCGACCTGGCCTCGCTCGCCGATGCGGCGGCGGCGTCGCTCGCCGGCTATGCGCTGCCGCCGGAACCGATTTCGGTGCCGTTGCGCCTCCGCGCCCTGGAACACGACCAGCCCGGCGACGCGGCGCCGCTGTCGGGGCGGTCGATCTCGCCGATGCTGGAGCCGCCGCTGGTCTGATCGAGGGCGCCGAGACGGCGCCCTGACGGCCTGATTGCCATGCATGGTGCGCGCCGGCTCGCCCGCGCGGCTTTGCTCCAGGCCTTGCCTCCCAGCTTTCTCCTCAGGCGCGCACCGCGCCGACGCTGCCGTTCGGCAGCCAGCATTTTCGGAACCACCTCATGTTTCGCTTTACCCTGCTCGCGGGCACCGCCGCCGCGCTTGTTCCGCATATCGCCCTTGCCCAGACCGATGTTCCGCCGCCGGTGTCCGACACCGCCGTTGCGCATCATGAAGATTCGCCCGAAATCATCGTGACCGGCAATTATGTGCGGGAGCTCAGCCTGCTCTCCGGGGCTTCCGTGCTCACCGGTACGGAATTGCTGCGCGAGCTTCGTCCGCAACTTGGCGACACGCTGGCGCGCCAGGCCGGCGTATCCTCCACTGCGTTCAGCCCCGGTGCGTCGCGGCCGGTTTTGCGCGGCTTTCAGGGGGAACGGATCCGCATCCTCACCGACGGTATCGGTTCGATCGACGTTTCCAACACCTCCGCCGACCACGCGGTCACCATCGATCCCCTCACCGCGGAGCGGATCGAAGTGCTGCACGGACCCGCGGTGCTGCTGTTCGGCAGTCAGGCGATCGGGGGCGCGGTGAACGTGCTCGATCGTCGCATCCCGCGCGTCATTCCAGAGAGCGGCGCGCACGTCGACCTGATCGGGATATTTGGCTCCGCCGCCGACGAACGCAGTGTTGGCGGCGCCGCCGACGTCGCTGTCGGCGAGGGCATCGTGCTCCACGTCGACGGTAGCTGGCGTAAGACGGATGACCTTCGCACCGGCGGCTACGTCCTCTCACCGGCGCTTCGCGCGGAGCAGCTCGAGATCGCTGCGGAGGAGACCGAGGAAGGTCATCTCGACGAGGCCGCGGAGGCGACCGCGAACGCGAACCGGCGCGGACGAATTCCGAACAGCGGTACCGAGCAGAAGACGCTCGGTGGCGGCTTCTCGCTCATCCGCGACGGCGGCAGCCTGGGGGTTTCGGTGAGCTGGTTCGACAGCGACTATGGCGTACCCACCGCCCCCGGTGCCGGCCATCATCACGAGCATGAAGGCGAGGAAACCGGGGAAGAAGAAGGTGTTCACGAGCATGGCGAGGAAGCGGTCACCATCGGCCTGAAGCAGCTTCGCGCAGACCTGCGTGCCCAGATCAACGTCGGCGGGGACTTACTCGATCAAATCCGCGTCCGGCTCGGCGCCGCCGACTACAAGCACACCGAGTTCGAGGGCGACGAGGTCGGCACCATCTTCCGGACCCAAGCCATGGAAGGCCGGTTCGAGCTCGTCCAGACCGATCGCGGGGGCTGGCGCGGCGCCAGCGGGGCGCAATTCTTCCTGCGTGATTTCGAGGCGATCGGCGCCGAGGCATTCGTCCCACCGAACGAGACGAGTCAGATTGGCCTGTTCACGCTTCAGGAAGTCTCGATCGGCAAGATCGAGCTCGAGGCGGCCGGCCGCTACGAACACAGCAAGGTGCGCTCGATCGCCGCCGGCGTGGACCGCAGCTTCGACGCCGTGTCGGCGGCAGTGGGCGCGGCGTACGCGCCCGACGACCGTTTCCGAATCGGCGTCAATCTCTCGCGGGCGGAGCGCGCGCCGGCGGCGGAAGAGCTGTTGTCCAACGGTCCGCACGTCGCGACCCAGGCCTATGAAATCGGCGATCCCACGCTTGCGACGGAGAAGAGCTGGGTTTTCAAAGCCTATGCCCGCGCGCAGGCCGGCCCGGTACGGCTGCGTGCGAGCGCATTCGCCAACTGGTTCGACGACTATATCTTTCAGGCAGCGACCGGAGAGGAGCAGGACGCGCTTCCCGTCTTCCAATATTATCAGCGGGACGCGCGCTATTATGGGTTCGAGGTCGAAGCATCGTCGGACCTGTTCACGGCAGGCGGCGTCACCATCCGCGCCGACGGCGTAGCCGACTATGTTCGTGCCACCATCGATTCCGGCGGGCCGGTACCCCGCATTCCTCCGCTTCGTCTGCTGGGCGGGCTAGAGGCTACGGCCGCGAAACTGACCGCGCGTGCCGAGATCGAGTGGGTGGACGATCAGGACCGGGTGGCGGAATTCGAGGCTCCGACCGAAGGCTTCACGACGGTGAACGCGTCGGTTGCCTGGAAGCCGTGGCAAAGCCGCGAAACCACCCTGATCCTGTCGGCAAACAACATCTTCGACGTGGCGGCGCGGCGTCATGCTTCCTTCACCAAGGATTTCGTGCCTCTCGCCGGACGGGACATTCGCGTCAGTGCCCGAGTAAGTTTCTGAACTCCGGGAGATGCGCGATGCTGACACTCGCTCGTCCCACGCAGCGCCTGCGGTTCGAAGACTATGTCGCACATGCCGCCACCGGCGGCCTCCGCCTGACCGAACGCCGCCGCGACGTGCTTCGGCTGATCTGGAACGCGGCGCGCCCGATCGGCGCCTACGAGATCGCGGAACAGCTGGGTCGAAACGGCGCTTCGGCGCACCCGGCGATCGTCTATCGCTGCCTGCACCGCCTCGCGGAAGCCGGATTGATCATCCCGATCCTGAGCTGGAAAAGGCACGTTATCGCGCCCGTTCCGGCGGTCGGGCGTTGGGGAGTCCTGCTGTGCTCCACCTGCCGCGCGTGCACGCCGGTCGATCTTGGCCGTGAGCACCAGCTGCTGATCCAGCGGCTGCGCACGGCCGGCTGGACTCCGCGGATCTGGTCGGCCGAAGCGGAAGGTTTGTGCTGCGCCTGCCGCGAGGACGCGCCGTGCGCATGAACGGGGCGGTCCTCTTCGCCATCCTGGCTGCCGCAGTCCCGGAAGGCTCCGCAGTCGCGCGGGAGCCGGATCACAATCGTCTGTTCCGCGACGTCCGCCGCGGCGCGCTGGTGCCCCTCTCGGATATCGAGAAGGCCCTGCTGCCACAGATGCGGAACTGCCAGTATCTCGGCCCGGAATATGATCCGAGCGGCGGCATCTATCGCCTCAAGTTTCTGTGCGCTGGCCAAGTCCTGTGGATCGACGTCGATGCGCGGACCGGCCGCGTCGTTCGCCGAACTTCGCCCTGACGGCAACGTAGCAGCCTGACGGCGACCCCGCAGCCTGATGGCAAGGCCATTTCCAGAAGGTTCTCCCATGTCCCCCGAAACCTGCCGCCCGGCCCGAACCGGGCGCTCCTCGATCTGGCTCGATGCGGCCGGCGCCGCGGCGTCGATCGCCTGCCTTGCCCATTGTCTTCTGCTGCCGGTGGCGATCGCTCTTTTGCCTGCACTCTCGGCGATCCTCACCATTCCCGAAGAGACGCATCTCGTTGCCTTCGGACTGGCCGTTCCGATCAGCGGCTGGGCGATCACCCGTGGCTATCGTCTGCACGGCATCCTCCATCCCGTGACGCTGGGCGTCGCCGGGCTCGTTGCGCTCGGCCTCGGCGCGCTTGCCGGATTGCCGTGGCTCGCCGAGACGGGATGCACCGTTGCGGGCAGCCTGCTGCTCGCGATCGCCCACCTGCTCAACTGGCGGCTCCGGAGCGCATGACGATGTCGCCGTCGAAGCCCGTTCCTGCGCAGAAACATGCTGCAGCCTCCGCCGTGTCCCGGATCCAATCGATCGACGCCCTGCGCGGCACCGTCATGCTGCTCATGCTCGTCGATCACGCGCGCGAATTCTTTTACATCCACGCGCAGGTCTCCGATCCGATGGAGGTGGAGACCATCGATCCCCTCCTCTTCTTCACCCGGATCGCAGCCCACCTCTGCGCGCCCGTCTTCGTGGCGCTGACCGGCGTCGCGGCATGGCTCTACGGGCAAAGGCATGGCCGGGCCGCCGCCTCCGGCTTCCTGCTCAAGCGGGGCCTGTTCCTGATCGTGCTGGAACTCACGGTGGTCAACTTCGCGTGGACCTTCGCGATGCCGCCGCAGACGCTCTTCCTCCAGGTGATCTGGGCGATCGGGCTGTCGATGATCGCGCTTTCGGCACTGATCCGGCTGCCTGCGAAGCTCCTCCCCGCCATCGGTCTTGTCCTCCTGTTCGGACACAATCTGCTCGATCCGATCAGCTTTGCTCCGCACCAGAGCGGCCACGCCGCCTGGGCCATTCTCCACGATCGCGGCTATCTCGATCTGACGGACACGTTGCGGGCACGGACCTCCTATCCGGTGCTGCCGTGGATCGGCGTGATCGTGCTCGGCTGGTCGGCAGGCCCCTGGTTTTCACGCGGCGCCCGACAGGAGGAGCGCATCCGGCGCCTGGCCGCAATCGGCATCTCCGCTCTCGCCATCTTCCTCTTGCTGCGCGCCACCAACGTCTATGGCGATCCCGCGCCTTGGCTCGATGGCGGATCTCCGCTCCGGACGATGATGAGCTTCGTCAATCTTACCAAATACCCGCCTTCGGCAGACTTCCTTCTGCTGACCCTGGGAGTCGGCGCCCTGCTGCTCGCCGCGCTCGAGCGGGCGCCGGCGCGGCTGGTCGCAGCGCTGGCGGTGTTCGGATCGGCCCCGCTCTTCTTCTACGTCGTCCACCTCTACGCCCTGCACCTGCTGAACCTCGCCGCCATCCTCGTCGTCGGGCCCAATCAGGGTATCGCGTTCAGCGTCCCGAACGTGGGCGCGCTGTGGCTGCTCGCCGCCGGCGTCGCGGTGCCGCTTTGGTTCGCCTGCCGCTGGTTCGTCGGCGTGAAGCGGCAAAGCCGAAACCCGCTGCTCACCTACCTTTGACGGCCGACGGAGCCGCTCACCTCATCTTTTCCTCGCCGGAGTTCCTCGTGTTCGATCCACTCGTTTCCGCGCTCGCCTTTCTGTCCAGCCCCGAGGCGCCTGCCGCCGCCACCCCGATTGCGAGCGTCGACGCGGCCGCCCCGGCTGCCGAAAATGAAGAGATCGTCGTTCTGGGGACGCGGCGCGCGCCCGCCGATCGAACGCTGTCGTCCGACGTGGTCACCGAACGGATGTCGCCGTCGAGCCGATCGGTCGAGCGCGATCTGCTCACAGCGGCAGGCGCCTATCGGCTTTCGGATGCGCTGGAACTGATCAGCGGAGTCAGCAATCAGAACAATCGCGGCGGCTTCCTGGACAATTTCGCGATCCGCGGTTTTCTCGGCACGCCGGACGGAGGTGCCGAATATTATGTCGACGGCTTTCTCGCCAATCGGGGCATGGGGCCGCCACGAGATCCGGCTACGGCCGAACGGATCGAACTGCTGAAAGGCCCTGCCGGCGCCTTGTTCGGAGACATCGATCCGGGCGGCCGCGTCAACATCGTCTCGAAGACGCCGCGTTTCGATCCGTCCGCGCAGATCGTCCTGACCTATGGCAGCTTCGACGGGAAGCGGGCCGAAGTGGACGTGACCGGACCGTTGACCGACACGCTCGCGGCGCGGATCGTGGTCGCTGCCGAGAATAGCGACGGGTGGCGGGATTTCGTGACGCTGAAGCGCCGGGCGGTGGCGCCTTCGCTCACCTGGATGCCCCTGCCGGACCTGCGGCTTACCTATGTCGGCGAGTTGACCTCGTTCGATGCTCCCTTCGATCGCGGCATTCCGGCGGTGGATGGCGATCCGAATGCCCTGCCGAGCGACCGCTTCTATGGCGAACCTGGAGACGGGATCACCCGCTTCCGCAACCGGCGGCACCAGCTGACCATGCTTGCCGGATTGGGCGATCGCCTGACCCTGAACGGCGGCGTCGCCTACCGCAGCGGATCGCTGAAGGGCTTTTCCTCGGACCAGTCGCGGCTCGTCGGTACCACCCTGTGGCGCCAGCGTCGCCAGCGCGACTTCGAGGTGGAAGACTTCTCGGCCCGGCTCGAACTCGCCGGCGAGTTCGGACAGCATCGCGCCAGCATCGGCATCAAGGGCTACACGCTCGACTATCAGGAACGATGGATGCGGCGCAATCCGACCGCAGCGAACCCCTATCCGATTTCGATCTACGATCCCGTCTACGGAGGCACGCCGCCCGCCTTGCTTCCGTTCACCAACAATCGCGAGACGCGCAAGGCCGCGACCCTGTACGTCCAGGACATGTGGTCGGTGAGCGACCGCTTGACAGTCTCCGGGGGCATCCGTCTCGACGCCCACCGGCAGAAGATCCGCAACCTGCTGACCGATCGGATCGCAGTCACCGTCGGCGAACCGGTTAACTTCCGGATCGGCGGCCGATACGCGCTCAGCGACGTCGTGGCGATCCAGGCGAACTGGGGCGAGAGCCACCTGCTCAACTCCGGAACCGGGCGGACAGGCGACGGCTTCGCGCCCGAACGCGGCCACGGCTACGAGCTTGGGATCACCGCCGCATGGCCGGGCATCGACCTTGCCCTCACCTGGTTCGAGATCGAGAAGCAGAACATCCTCACCACCGATCCGGTCGATGCCAGCTACCTCGCGCCGGTCGGCAAGCTGACCAGCCGCGGGATCGAGTTCGACGCCGCGATCAAGCTCGCCAACCGGTGGCAGATCGTCGCCAATTATGCCTGGACTCCGGCGCGCGCCGACGACGCCGCCTTCGCCACCGATGCGGTGCTGAACGTCCCGGATCATTCCGCGAACCTGTTCGCGCTCGGGCGCTTTCTGGACGATCGCGGGCGCGGCGTAACCGTGAGCCTGGGTGCGAGCTACGTCGGCGACCGCGCCGGCACGCTAGACGCGAGCGGATTGATCCTGCCCGCTTACGTCAAGGCCAAGGCTGCAGCGGAATATGTCGTGTCGCCCGCGCTCACGCTACGGCTGGAGGCCGACAACATCTTCGACGCCCGCTACGCCCAGAGCTCGTACAATGCCTTGTGGATCTATCCCGGGGCCCCGCGAACCGTTCGCGCCTCGGCGCGCCTGGCATTCTGATCGCGTCGCCTGTCGCCATGGAGCGTCCGGCCCTGCAACGCATCAACAGCCGTTGACATCGCTGGCCGAATGCTTATGTCTACATCCGTTGACATCGTCGTGCCGCGTCGGGCGGCCGCTCTTGCGGAGCGGCCGCGCACCGTCGGGGACGCAGAGTTCGGGACAGGTTTATGCGTTTCATGGAAAGACTGGCGTCGCATCCGCTCTCCTTGGGTCTGCTGGGGTTCGCCGGCGGCGCGATGATGTTCTTCGTGCAGCATCCCGTCACGCTCTAACGCACCGTTCCCGCGGCGCCCCTGCGGGTCGAATTGTGTTTAGTGTCCTTCAATTGAAGGACGGTGGCTTCGAGCGTGATCAGCGAAGGTCTTCGGCGAGGCCGATGAGGATGCCTTCGGGACTGCGAATGTAGCAGAGCCGGTAGGTGTCCTGGTACCGGACCATTTCGCCGACGAGCTCGGCGCCGCGGGTACGCAGCCTCTCCAGCGTGTCGCCGAGATCCTCGACCGCGAACATGACGCGAAGATAGACCGGCGCGTTCCGATGATCCGCCACGGTCCCGGCGTGAGGAAATCCGCACCTTCCAGATCGCTACGTCACCGTTCTCGCCATGGGAACGAATTGACGCACGATGCCATCCATACGATGCTTTCGCGCCGAAAGACTTGGGGGTGCGTGCAGTGGACGAGCAGATGATGCTGCTGGTGATCGTGATGGTCACCTTGACCGTGGTGCTTTCAACCGGGCTTGCACTGTGGCTGATCGCCCGCCTCCGGCGGAAATCGGACCAGCCGCTTTCGCGCGAGCCGACCGGAGCAATGCTGGTGCCGGTGCGACAACTCAAGCGCAGCTACCGCCTGCTTGGCTATTCCAGCAACAGCATCAACCCAAAGCTTGCGGTCACGTCGGACGGGTTGGACTTCAAACTGTTCAAGCCCGACCATTGGCGGTTTGCCGACATCGCACGCGTCGAATTCGTCCGAATGCCCTTCGTTACCCGCCTGGAGATCAAGAGCCGCTCGGACGGGCGCCTTTATGTCGATCTCGCGGACAAGGCGCGCGCCCGCGACCTGCTGCGGGCGCTGCCGGCCGACCTTCCCTTTACCGCCCGTGCGCTTTCGCTTCGCGAGAATGCCTGACCACTCGAGTGCACCGCGTGGCTGGAGCGCAGGCGGGACAGCGCACCCACCCGCTCAGAGATCGGCGGCGAGGGTCAGCAGAAAACGTCGATTCTCGATGAACTTGAACGATGCATTGGGTGCGACGTCCCAGGCGTAGAGATTGAAGATGTTGGTGATTTGCGCGCGCACCGTGACGGGGGCGTCACCGACCCGGAAGCGGAAGCGGCCGCCGATGTCGATGGTCGTTCGAGGTTTCGTGCGCAGCTGCCTGCCGCCGAGCGCGCCAGGGCCTCGGGGGCTGGCGACCTCTCCGGCCAGGCTGGTGATGCCGAGATCGAGTGAGAGCGCGTCGAAGAAAGGGAAGCGGTAGTCCAGATTGGCGCGAAACGTTCTTGCACTGGTACCGACCGGCTTGGGTCCGATCACGCCGAGATCGACCGCGTCTCCGGCAACGTCGGCATCCAGGAACACCGCGCCGGCAACGACCGTTAATCCAGCGCTCGGCTGGCCCGCGAGAGACAGTTCGATGCCGCGGTGCCGCACGGTTCCAAGCTGTCGGTAGAATCGCTCCGGATCCGTGTTGAAATAGGGTTTTCGGACGTCGAACAGCCCGGCGACCAAGCTGAGACGCGGCAGGATCGCGTAGCGAAGCCCGGCATCGCGCTGGCTGGTGCGAAGTGCCGGCGGCGCCATGTTGCGATTGAGGGCGTTGGACGGGGCAGTTGCGCTGTCTTCGAGCCCGCGCGTGTAGCCGCCATAGGCAACCAGCCTCTCGGTAAGGTAGAGCGCCAAGGTGCCGTTGTAGAGCCACGGGCCGGCGTTCGTGATGAGCGCGGGTCTGTCCGGAACCAGGCTGGTCTTCCGATAGTCGGTTTTTTGAAGGCCGAGGCTCAGCTCGGCGACTCCGGGCCAGCGCAATTCGTAGCCCATGCCGGCAGTGACCTGACGAATCTCGTCATGTGAAAGCGGACCGAAATCGAAGACCGGCTCCGGCACCGCCATCTGCCGGCCGATCACCGCCGGCCCGAGCTCCTGCACATCGGCGCCGCCATAGCGCCGCTCCGTCCTGCGCCCGCGCACGGCGACATGGAGGGTGTGCCGCCGCACCCCATCCGTGACCGCGAAGGATGCACGCGCGTCTCCCGACGTCGACTTCGCCGTCTGATCGCGCGTGGTCACCACCGTGCGATCTCCCGTCCCGTCGGGCTGGACATTGCGGTAAAGCTCGACCGGGTTAAGCAGCACATGGTTTTCCGAACGGAACAGGCCCGCCCTGATCTGCCAGGCATCGGATATGCGAACGGTCGCAGCGCTTCCGTAGAAATGACGCCGGACTTCGGTTCTGATCCAGTCGAGGCCGAAATAGCGCCGCGCAATCCTCGGCGGCAGGTAGGAACCGCCGGTGAAGATGTTGCCGATGTCGAGATCGTCCATGATCGCGCTGCGTGCGTAGAAGGATCGGAGTTCAACGCGATCCGATGGCCGCCAGCGCAGAACCCCTCCGGCCTGAAAGGTTCGGCTGTCCTCACCGCGAAAGGCTTCTTCGTAACGGTAGGCGAGACCGGCGGCGAGGCTGAGCCGATCGCGCACGATGGGAAGCTGCGCATCGATATCCACGGCGACCGTCCGATTGGGCCCCAGATAGAGGATCGGGCTGAGAATCGCCTCGTCGGCGGAAGCCCTCAGCGCATAATCGGCGATGCCGGTCGGGGCCGGGAATGGATAGCCTTGGGCGGTCAAACCTACCCTGATGGTGGAGCCGGCCGCGATGCGACTGGTGAAGCCGCCATGTTCGGTGACGGAAAGCCCCTCGACCCGGATGTTCCCGGCGCTGGTGGGGCTGAAGCCGCGCACGTCTCCGGCATTGTACAGACCGATCTTCTCGTTGCCGACGCTGGTGCCGAACGCGTCGTCGGCCGCCTTCACCACATTCTCGTCCGCGCGCTGGGCGAGCGCCGGCGCGGCGGTCGCGACCAGAATGGCGGCAAGGCTGAGGGACCGGACCATTTCGAAGGATCTCCTTGATCCCTTCTCTGTGCCGCTGTCCTTGCTGCCGTCGAAGTGCCGGAGGTCGCGCGCCAAAGTCGTGACTTCCGGCCTATGGCGACGTCGGTCCCCCTGTGGCAGCATCGCCCGATGACAGGTGCGCTGCGATTTCTCTCTCCGGGTCGGCCCTCAGCCGCTGCGCTGAGGAGGCAATGACCCGATGATCCGGGTGGTCCTCGCCGACGATCAGACGCTGGTCCGTCAGGGCGTGCGTGGTCTGCTCGCGCTCGTGCCCGACATTGAGGTGATCGGCGAAGCCGCCGATGGGGAGGAGGCGCTGGCCAAGGTTCCCGCACTCGGGCCCGACGTACTCCTGCTCGACATCCGGATGCCGCGCCGCGACGGCATCTCCGTCCTGGAGGGGCTACGCGCGGCCAACGCCCTGCCGCCGACCCTGATCCTCACCACCTTCGACGACGGCGACGCCGCAATCGCCGCGATCAAGGCCGGCGCCAAGGGACTGATGCTCAAGGACGTGTCGCTCGAAGACCTTGCCCGCGCGATCCGATCGTTGGCCGACGGCGGCACCGCGTTCCAGCCGGCGCTGACCGAGAGCCTTATGGCGGCCCTGCGCCGGACCGCTCCGGCATCCGCCGACACCTATGTCGCCGATCCGCTCACCAGCCGCGAGAAGGAGGTGCTGCACTTGATCTGCGCCGGCTACAGCAATCGGGAGATCGCCGATCTTCTGACCCTGGCGGAGGGGACGGTGAAGAACCACGTGTCCAACCTGTTGCTGAAGCTCGACGCCCGCGACAGGACCCGCGCCGCGCTGAAGGCGCTGCAGCAGGGGCATCTGACGTAGCCCCCGCGCACCTCGCCGTACCGCCTTACAGCGTCTCCAACGCCGCCGCATAGCGCCGCGAACCGGGCACGGTGACTCCACCCGCAAGGGTGAGCTGGTGATCGCCGCTGCGCGTGGCGGCGATCGCGGTGACGCGGCGGCGGTTGACCAGCCACGAGCGATGGGTGCGGATGAAGCCGAGCGGCGCGAGCTGGGCCTCGATGGCGGCGAGGCTGGCGCGGGTGAGCGGCTTGCGGCCGTCCTCCAGATGCCATTCGACGTAATTGCCGGCCGAGGACACGGCGAGGATCTCGTCGGGCCGGGCGTAATGGGTGCGGCTGCCCTCGCGGATCGGGATTGCGGCGGGCGGCGCATCCGGTGCTTCCGGGATCGGGGCCGATGTCCGCGGGCGGAGCAAGGCGACGGTCATGACCGCGGCGAGGATGGCGTAGCTCACCGCGTCCTTGGGCAATTCATACAGCCATGCGCCGAACCCGCCGAAGCGATAGCGGCTGCCCATCGCCGCGTAGACGGCCGACCGGATCAGCACGAAGCCGCCGACGTGGAGGAGGAAGAAGGCCACAATTCCCGCCAGATGCAGGGCCAGAGCCCGGCCGATCCCCGGCAGCGCCGCGACCGCCCGGTACGCGATCCGCGCTACGAACGGGAGCAGCAGGATCGTCACAGCCGCGCTCGACACCTCCCATGCGACGACCTCCCATGTCCGCCCCGCAGCGACGAGCACCGGCTGATCGTGAAGACGCGTCCAGACGTTGAGTCCGGCAAACAGGATCGGCGCCGCCGCGCACAGGAGGAAGGCGGCCGCCGGCACGCCGCTGGTCACGCCATCGCTGCCGCCCGCCCCAGGACCTTCGCCGTTCGTCCCTGTGACGTCGCCGCTCATGACACCCCGATAGCCGATGCGCCTCCATCCATCGAGAGACTCCGCTCGACAAGGAGACACGGATGAACGGAAATGCCGCCAAGAAGGATCGTCGGCTCGATCTGGACTGGATCCGGATCGGCGCGTTCGGACTGCTGATCCTTTACCATATCGGCATGTATTACGTGCCCTGGGATTGGCATGTGAAGAGCCCGCGCACGATTGACTGGCTGCAGCCGATCATGGTGCTGACGAACCCGTGGCGGCTCACCCTGCTGTTCATCGTCTCGGGCGCGGCCACGCGATTCATGCTCGACGGTGCCGCCACCCCGGCGTTCCTGCGCACCCGCTTGCTCAGGCTCGTGCCGCCGCTGCTGTTCGGGATGCTGGTAATCGTGCCGCCGCAGACCTGGCTGCAACTCGCCGACGCCGGGACCCAACTGCCGTATCTGCGCTTCTATGCCGCCTATCTCACCGCCAGCGGCAACTGGCGCTGGCACGATGCCCCGCTGACGACGCCGACATGGAACCACCTCTGGTTCGTCGTCTACATCCTCGCCTACACGATCCTGCTGGCCGGCGCCGCCGCGCTCGTCCGCCGGTTGCCTGCGCGCGCCCTGGCCTTGATCGGGCAACGGGTGGCGCGGATCCCTCTCTGGATCGGGTTGGCCTTGCTGCCCGTCGTCACCTTCACCGCGATCCGGCTGATCCTGGCGCCGCACTTCCCCGAGACCCATGCCTTCTTCGGGGACTGGACGGTGCATGCGGAGTCGCTGGCCGCATTCCTGTTCGGCTTCGGCGCCGCGCGCAGCGACCGGATCTGGTCCGCCCTGGCCGCATGGCGCCACACCACCCTCCTCGTCGCGATCGCCGCTTATGCCGTTTACGCCGGCGCGCTGATCCTGTGGATGTCCGGTGCGATCGATCCGGCGCTTGCCAAGGCCGTCATGCGGAGCGTCTACGGCCTCGATCAGTGGAGCTGGACGGCGGCGATGCTCGGCTACGCCCATCACCATCTCGCCCGTCTCGATCACCCGGCGCGGCGATATCTGACCCAGGCGATCTTTCCCTGGTATCTCGTCCATCAGACACTGATCATCGGTACGGCCTGGATGTTGAGGCCCATTGCCCTGCCGCTCGCACTCGAGGCGACGATGATCCTGGCCGCTACGATCGGGGGCTGCGCCTTGTTCTTCGCTTTGGTGCGGCGCACGAACTGGCTGCGCGTCCTCACCGGCCTCAAGCCGGTTGATCGATCGCCTCGCGGATCTTGCGGGCCAGAACATCCATCTGAAACGGCTTGGTGACGATCGACATGCCGGGATCGAGCTGGCCGTTGCCGATCACCGCATTTTCCGCATAGCCGGTAATGAACAGGATCTTGAGCCCGGGACGCGCGGCACGGGCGGCGTCGGCGACCTGACGGCCGTTGAGGCCGCCGGGCAGCCCGACATCGGTGATCAGCAGGTCGATGCGGACATTGGACTGCAGGATCTTGAGGCCGGAGGGTCCGTCCGACGCCTCGATCGCCGAGAAGCCGGCATCGGCAAGCACTTCGCCGACCAGCATGCGCACCGTGGACTCGTCGTCGATGACCAGCACGACCTTGCCGTCGCCGGCAAGACCCGGCTCGGCGGCGGCGCTGTCGTCGCTGTCCGGCGACGCCTGCCCATCGTGGCGGGGAAGATAGAGCGACATCGTCGTGCCCAGCCCGACTTCGGAGGCGATCCGCACCTGCCCGCCGGATTGCCGGGCGAAGCCGTAGATCATCGACAGGCCTAGCCCCGTTCCTTCGCCGAGCGGCTTCGTGGTGAAGAAGGGATCGAACGCCTTGGCGATCACCTCAGGCGACATGCCGGTGCCCGTGTCGGTGACATGAAGCGCCACGTAATCGCCGGGTGGAAGATCCTGTTCGCGGGCGGCGCCGTCGTCGAGCCGGCGGTTGGTGGTGGCGATGGTCAGCCGGCCACCATCGGGCATGGCATCGCGCGCGTTGATGCAGAGGTTGAGCAAGGCGTTTTCGAGCTGATTGGGATCGACCAAGGTCGACCACAGGCCGGCGACGCCCGAAACCTCCACCTGGATCTCCGGCCCCACCGTACGCTGGATCAACTCTTCCATCTCGCCGACCAGCCGGTTGACGTCGGTGGCACGCGGATCGAGCGTTTGCCGGCGTGAGAAGGCAAGCAGGCGGTGGGTCAACGCCGCGGCGCGCTGCACCGCACCCTGCGCCGCCGCGGAATAGCGCTCGACGTCGGCGATCCGCCCCTGGCCGATGCGCATCCGCATCATTTCGAGGCTGCCGCCGATGCCGGTCAGCAGATTGTTGAAGTCGTGGGCGAGGCCGCCGGTCAACTGCCCGACCGCTTCCATTTTGTGCGACTGCCGCAGCGCATCCTCGGCTTCGAGAAGCTGCGCGCTGCGCTCCCGCACCCGCTGTTCCAGCGTATCGTTGAGCGCGCGCAATTCGGCCTCGGTCCGCACCCGTTCGATATGCGCCCAGGAACGTTCCGTGACCTCGCGCAGCAAAGCGAGCTCACGCGTGCTCCAGTCACGCGGCACGCGATCGTGGATCGCCATCAGGGCGGTCAGCTTGCCGTCCTTGACCAGCGGCATGCAGATCGTCGCGGCGATCCCGATCGCCTGAAAGGTCGCGGCTTCGTGCGTCGCGAGTTCCGCAAGATTATCGTTGACGATCAGCGGCTCGCCGGCGCCGAGATTGAGAACCGCGAGCTTGCCGAAATCGGCAAGGCTGTAATGGCCGACGATGCTCGGCGAGCCCGGCGCACTCCAATCGCCACGGATGGTGAAACCGTCCTCGTCCTCGTCCATGTCGGCATAAGCGCAATTGGAGACACCGAGATGCTCGCCGAGCAGACGCGTGGTGATCGCCATGATCGCATCAGCGTCGGTCGCGCGCGCGGTTTCGCGGCCGAGCACATCCAGAAAGGCGAGCCGCTCGGTATTGGCGCGGAGTTCGACCTCGGCGCGGCGCCGCTCGACGGCGATACGGGTGCGCTCCGCGAATTCCCGCATCAATGCAAGCTCGTCGGCGCTCCAGTGCCGCGGCGCCGCATGATTGAGGAACAGCAAGGCGACGATCCCGCCCTGCTCGGTGACGGGCATGTTGACGAAGGCCTGGGCGCTGATCGCCTTCAGAGAGGATGCGGTCGCGGCGGTGCGGGGATCGTGATCGGCGTCGGAGACGATCACCGTCTCACCCGCCTTCAGATCCTCGATGTAAGAGCCGTACTCGCGGAAGTGGAGCAGCCCGGCAATGCTTGCGATGGCCGGCGCATTCCAGTCCCGCTCGATCCTGATCGTTTCCGCGGCCGCGTCGATCGTGCCATAGCCGGCGCGGCTCACCTGCAGCGTCCGGCCGAGGATCTCGGCCGCCGCATAGGCAAGCGCATCCGGCTCTTCGATGTCGCGGAAGCGGTCGGCGAGTTCCGACAGCGCCGCGTGACGCAGCTCGGAATGGCGGCCCTGCGTCACGTCGAAGCCTTCGCAAAAGACTCCGCCGATCGTGCCGTCTTCCTCGTGCAGCGCGGCGTAGATGAAGGTCAGCGCGCGCGTCTCGACCGGCGCGCCGGGGGCGCGGCGGAAGCTGACGCGGTCGCCGTTGGCCTCGTAGGTCTCGCCCGTTTCGTACACTCGGTCGAGGATCTCGAAATAGCCCTGCCCTTCTATGCTGGGAAAGGCGCCTCGGATCGGGCGGCCGACCCAGTCGTCGCTGCCGAACACGCGGCGATGCGCATCATTGACGAATTCGACGACGTGATCTGGCCCGCGCATGATGATGATAAAGCCGGGCGCCTGCTCGAACAGACGGCGTTGCCGCGCATGTTCCGCCTCGCGTTGCCGCTCGTGCAAGACCTGGTCCGTGGTTTCCGTGCACAGGACGAGCACGCCGCCGACCTGCCCGTCATGATCGATCGGGCTGTAGCTGTACGTCCAACAGACGTCTTCCAGGCGTCCGCTGCGCTGGATCGGCACCTTCTGATTTTCGCGGAACGTGGCGCGACGGCCGTGCGCCGCATCCTCCACGGCCTCGCCGACGATCGGCCACACCTCGGCCCAATGGTCTCGTGCCGCGCCGCCCAGCAACGCCGGATGCTTTTCGGGGCCGAGCGCCTCCGCGAATGCGTCGTTGTAGAGGCAATAAAGCTCCGGGCCCCACATGATTTCCACCGGATGGCGGGTGGTCAGCATCAGCCGGACGACCGTCCGCAACGCCTGCGGCCATGTATCGGGCTCCCCCAGCGGGTGCGCCGCCCAGTCGAAGGCGCGGATGCGGCGGCCCATGTCGCCGCCGCCCTCCAGGAAATCGGCCGTCGTGCCTGCCACCATGACCTACCCCACCCGGCCCCCTGCGGCCGTCCGCGAGCATACAGGCAAGCGCGCCCGCCGCCAGACTCAAGAAAGACTTGGGGTCCGCCTCAGTCGCGCTGGTCAGGATCCTCGTAGGAGAAGGGATCGGTGAGTTTCGGCCTGGTCGGCAGCGGCATCGCCGGCAGCGCCTTGTCGCTGTTCGCCGCCGACAGCAGCACCGATGCCAGGATCACAGCGGCCTGCCGCAGATCCTCGGCGCGCAGGTGATCGAAGGTGTCGACATTGGTGTGGTGAACCATGGTTCCGTAATCGAGCGGATCCTGGATGAACTGGAAGGCGGGTAGCCCGACCGCGGAGAGATATTGATGATCGGTGCCGCCCGTCGGGCGTGCCACGACCGTGGCCGCGCCCATGCTCGCGAACGGAGCGAGCCATTCCCGCAGCATCGGCGCAGCGGCGAGATTGTTCTCGGCGTAGATGCCGCGCAGCTTGCCCGAGCCGTTGTCGATGTTGAAGTAGCCGGCGAGATCGTCATAGCCGGGCAGCTTGGTCAGCGGATATTGATCGAGCTTGAAATCGTAGCCGAGCGCCGCCTTGGCGGGGTCGGGACTGGCAGGCCGCGTCGCGAGATGCCGCTCGAGATAGGCGGCCGAGCCATAGAGGCCCTGCTCTTCCCCCGACCACAGAGCGAAGCGGATCGTCCGCTTCGGCCGGACCTTGAGCGTGGAGAGGATCCGCGCCGCTTCCATCACCACCGCCGATCCCGCGGCGTTGTCGGCGGCGCCGTCTCCTGCGACCCAGGAATCGAGATGCGCGCCCGCCATCACATAGCCGGCCTTCGGATCGGTGCCCGGCAGATCGGCGAGGATGTTGTAGCCCTTGCTGTCGCTGTCGTCGAAGCGGACGCGGCTGTCGATCTCGAGCCGGACCTCGCCAGCCTTGGCGAGCCGCGCCAGACGCCGGTAATCCTCGGCGGCGATCTCGATCCCCGGCAGCGCCGGCGTGTCTTCGGCACGATGCAGATAGCCGTTGCCGTGGACGAGGCCGCCGTCGCGGGACGACATCCGCGCCCAGGCGAGCGCACCTTCGCTCTTCAGGAACGCGTCGAGCTTCTTGGCGAAGCTCAGCATCTTGAACCAGCCGTCGCCCGATTTCTCGTCATTGGTCGGCTGAACATAGACGTCGAGCTTGGCGATGTCGGCATCCGACAGGCGCGAGAAGCGCGGATCGGTCGCATCGCGCGGCGGCGCCGGATAGCTGACCAGCACGATCTTGCCGGCAAGCTTGCCGCGCCACTGCTCGAAATCGGCTTCGCGCTTCATCGGTGCGACGATGATAGGCGCGGTCAGGGCGCCCTCGGTCGCCGGAGTCCAGGTGATCGGAATGGCGCGCAGGGCGAGCGGCCGCGGCGCGATCATGCGCACGCTCGAGGACTCGATCGACCAGCCGCGGCCGAACTGGAAGCCTTCCGTGCGCACGTCGGCCAGCCCCCAGTCGCGGAAACGCTGCTGAGTCCAGCGCTCGGCGGCGCGCATGCCGGGAGAATTGGTCAGCCGTGGCCCGATGCGATCGGTGAGATAGGCGACGGTGTCGACGACCTCACCATGATTCAGCGCCTGATCGGCGATGCGGTTGATCATCGCCGGATCGAGCGGCGCGGCAGCGGCCGGCGCGGCACCGAGCAGAAGTGCGAGCATCGTCAACGAACGCATTGAATTCTTTCCTCTTGATTCGGTACGGCGGCTAAACGACCCCGGCGAAGCGTACAAGCGCCGTCGGCGCAGCCGCCCGGACGAGAAAGGATCGGTGACATGCGACAGAGGGCAGCAATGGTGGCCGGGGCGGCACTCGCGCTTCTTCAAGCCGGGGCTGCGGAAGCCGAGAACCCGATCGTGCCCGGCTGGTATGCCGATCCGGAAATCCGCATCTTCGAAGGCCGCTACTGGATCTACCCGACCTATTCGGCCGACGAAGCGGCGCCGGATTCGCCCTCGACGCTGTCGCCGAGTCAGATCCAGCAGCGCAAGGCTCCGGACATATGGGCGCCATTCCTGAAGCAGACGTTCTTCGACGTCTTTTCCTCGCCCGATCTCGTCCACTGGCGGAAACATCCGCGCGCGCTCGACGTCGAACGCGTCTCGTGGGCGGCCTATGCCTTGTGGGCGCCCTCCGCGATCCGTCACGATGGCCGATTTTATCTCTTTTTCGGCGCGAACGACATCAAGCATGAAAGCCAGCTCGGCGGCATCGGAGTCGCCGTTGCCGACAGGCCTCAAGGGCCGTTCAAGGATGCGCTGGGACGGCCGCTGATCGGCGCGATCCGGAACGGCGCCCAGCCGATCGACCAGATGGTGTTCCGTGACGACGACGGCAGCCATTATCTCTATTATGGCGGCTGGAAGCATTGCAACGTCGTCAAGCTCGCGCCCGATCTCCTGAGCATCGTGCCGTTTCCCGACGGCACGCTCTACAAGGAGATCACGCCGAGCCCGGATTATGTCGAGGGCTCGTTCATGCTGAAGCGCCGCGGCCTCTATTATCTGATGTGGTCGGAGGGCGAATGGACCGGCCCCCATTATTCGGTGGCCTACGCGATCGGCCGCTCGCCGGTCGGGCCGTTCAAGCGAATGGGCAAGATCCTTCAGCAGGACGAGAGCATCGCCCGCGGCGCCGGTCACCACAGCGTCGTCAACATTGCCGGCACCGACGATTGGGTGATCGCCTATCATCGCCGGCCGCTCGCCACCGACAACGGCAATCACCGCGAGCTTGCGCTGGAGACGCTGACGTTCAACGCCGACGGGAGCATTCGCCCGATCGTGATGACCAGAGCTGGAGTCGCGCCGCACCCGATCTCGGCGACCACGAAGCCAAGGCCGTAAGCGGCCCTTCATGGCGGCTATGCGGCCGGCCCGACGTGGCGCGGCTGGCCGGTGCGGCCGCGCAGGGTCTTCGCCGTTACCGCAGATCGGCAGCCGCAAGCAGCATGGTGAGGCCGGGCAGCATCCCCTTGAGGCTGGCGCCCTTCTCGACGTCGATCCATTCGTCGAGCGAATGGGCGCGGCCGCCGCTGCCGCCCGAGCCGATCGTGACGGCGGGGATAGCGAGGCTCATCGGCAGATTGGAGTCGGTCGAGGAGGCCGTGAGCTCGGGCTCCAGGCCATGGGCCTCGACCGCGCGACGCGCCATCTGGACGAGCGCGCTGTCCTCGGGCGTGCCGCCGGCGGGACGATCGCCGATCAGCTTCGGATCGGCGGAAATCGGTCCCTCGCGGGTCGAGCGTGCCTTGTTCTCGGTCTCGACCGACGCGGCGACGATGCCGAGGAACTGCTTCTCGAGCGCGGCGAGCGCATCGGCGCTGACCGAGCGCATGTCGAACTCCATATAGACCTGGTCCGGGATCGAATTGACCGACGTGCCGCCGCCGGTGACGCTCGCGGCATAGGTCGTCTTGGGCGTCTTCGGCGGCGTGATCCTGTAGAGATCGACCACCGTCTGGCTCATCGCCGTCATCGGATTGACCAGGCCGAAGGCGCCGTAGCTGTGGCCTCCCGGTCCCTTGAACGTGACGCGGTAGCGCCGCGAGCCGACCCCGCCGTTGACGATCCTCTTGCCGTCGGTACCGTCCATCGAGAAGAAGGTCTTGATCCGATCCTTGTACCGCCCCTTGGTGAACAGGTGACGGACGCCGCGCAGGTCGCCCGGCCCTTCCTCACCGACATTGCCGACGAACAGGATGTCGCGGCCGGTGCGCACCCCCGCTTCCCGCATTGCGCGGACATAGCCGAGCAGGACGGCAAGGCTGCGCGTGTCGTCGCCGATGCCCGGGGCGCTGAGCCGCGTGCCTTCGCGCCTGACCTTGATCGGAGTGCCGGCCGGGAAGACGGTGTCGAGGTGGGCAGCGATCGCCACCATAGGGCCGCCGGCCGGACCCGTGCCGCGCCAGACGCCCAGCACATTGCCTTCTTCGTCCATCTCTACGTCGCCCAATCCGGCGGCGCGCAGCATTTCGAGATAGGCGTTCCCTCGCGCTTTCTCCTGGAAAGGCGGCGCCGGGATCTCGGTCAGCGTGACGATGTCGGCGACGATGCGATCATGCTCGCGGTCGAGAACCGCCACCGATTTCTGGTAGGCGGGATGCTTGATCACCTTGACGACGTCGGTCGCCGCTGCCGCTGCAGGAACGAGCGCGAGGCTGCTGACGAGAAGAAACACGGATCGGATCATCGGGCATCCTCGGCTGGAGACGGGCTGCGGGTGTAAGGCCGCGGCAGCGATCCCGGCAAGGCTCGCGAACCTAGTCCGGGCATATTGCAGCGGCGGGCGCAACGGTGGATGGAGCGGCGATGACCGACCTGCCGATCCGCTTCGCAGAACTGGACGATGCCGACGATCCCCGCTTCGCTGCGATGTTCGCGCTGTACGAGGACAGCATTCCGAAGCGGGAGCGCAAGAGCCGGGACGCGGTGCGTGCGATGGCGACGTCCAAGGTTCACCGCATCGTCGTCGCCTGTCGGGGCGACGCCGTCATCGGCTTCTTCCTGCTCTATGTCGGCGATGCGATCGCCTTGCTCGAATATCTCGCGACCGCACCGGCCTTGCGGGGCCGGGGGTTGGGCGCCCGGCTCTACGAACAGGCGCGTCGCGCGGCCGGGCACCGCCCGCTGATCGTGGAAGTCGAGTCGGACCGCGAGGCTTGCGCGGACGCGCCGCTGCGGGCCCGGCGGATCGGTTTCTATCGGCGGCTGGGGAGCCGCCGGATCGAGGATCTCGACTTCATCCTGCCGCTGCCCGGTGCCGGCGAACCGCCGCTGCTCGACCTGCTCGTCGACGGCGCGGGACCCGACGTCGACGGGCAGATCGAGACATGGCTGCGCGAAATCTATCGCGGCGTCTATGGCTGCGCGCCCGATGATCCGCGGCTGTTGCACATGATCCGCACGCGGACCCGGCCGACACGCCTCGGATAGCGTCTCGCCGACCTGAGCTGCGGCAAATCCGCAACACTTCGGCATAAATCAGATAAATCTATTGTCGCCGGCGGAACCAAGGCGCATCCTCCGCGATGGTCCGATCGACCCCGCCAGACGGGTCGACATAACAAGAACAGCCTGGGGAGGCTTGAAAGATGCGCCTGAAGACATGCGCCCTTTGCTCGACGTCGCTCGTCATCCTGACTTTGTCCACAGCGCCCGCCTTCGCACAGGGGCAGGCGGCTCCGCCGGATCCCGCGGTGCAGGCGCAGGAGAGCCCTGCGGACGCGGACGCCGGCGCCGTCCAGACCGACGGCGCCGTCGAGACGGCGGGCCAGAGCGAGGAGCAAGGCATCGTCGTCACCGGCCTGCGCCGAAGCCTGCAATCCGCGCAGAACCTCAAGCGCAATTCCGAGCAGCAGATCGATGCGATCGTCGCCGAAGACATCGGCAAGCTGCCGGACATCGCCGTATCGGATACGGCCGCGCGCATCCCGGGCATCCAGGTCGAGCGCGCGGGCGGCGAAGCCAGCCGCGTGCTCGTCCGCGGTCTCGACCGGACCTATTACACGACGACCTATAATGGCCGCGAGATCTTCACCGCCGAGACCCGGTCGGTGGCGCTCCAGGATTTCCCGTCGGGCGCGATCGCGGCGGTGGAGGCGTTCAAGACGTCGTCCGCCAATCTGGTCGAGCCGGGAATTGCCGGCCTGATCAACGTGCGATCGCGGCGCCCGTTCGATTTCAAGGGGCTGGAGGTGGCTGGGTCCGTCTGGGGCGTCTATCCCAACCAATCCCGTGACTTCAGCCCTAATGCCAATTTGCTGATTTCCAATCGGTGGGACACGGGCATGGGCGAGATCGGCGCGCTGCTCAACGTCTCATACACGCAGCTTCATTATCGCGATTCGATCCGGCGCCACGGTTTCTTCATCGCCGACCTCGCCGGCGGCCGCGCCCCCGACTGGCCGGAAATCCGCTACAACGAAGCGAATCGCTGGCGGCCCTCGGTCAATGGCGCGCTGCAATGGCGCCCGTCCCCCGGCCTAGAATTCTACGTCGAGGGCCTGTGGCAAGGATTCCGGGAGGAAGCCGAAGACCGGATGTGGGCGCAGCCGCTCTGGGGCGGCACCCACACCAATGTCGTCTTCCGGGACGGCAGCAACGCGGTCGAGAGCGGCACCGTCGTAAATCCCGGCGCGCCGGGAGAGACCTGGGGCTTCCAGGGCGGAACCTATCGCAAGACCGACACTTATCAGTTCGCCATCGGCGGCAGCTACGACGCCGGCGCGCTCCGCATCAGCGGCGATCTCGCCCGCACGGACAGCACGTTCAATCTAGAGACCGAGAGCGTCGATTACGAAATCAACACCAATGCCTATTCGGTCGATTACGTGATCGGCGCGCCGGGCGGCCCCGGACCCACCTTGCGCGTGAACGGCATCGATCCGTCGAACGCGGCGATCTACAATTATCGAGGCTTCTACGAGGACTATCTGACCGCCAAGGGCAAGGACTGGCAGGCGAGGCTCGATTTCGAATACGAGCCGGGTCTCGATTTCCTGCCCAAGGTCGAATGGGGCGTCCGCTATGTCGACCGGAATGCCTCGTCACGCCGTGGGGATCGTTACTGGAACTTCACCGCACGTGCGTGCTGCGGCAATCATGCTCCGATCCCGCTCTCGGCGGTGCCGCTCGATTACCGGTTGTTCCAGTCGGGCTTCCGCGGCGACGACGACCGGCCATTCCCGAAAACCTGGCTGGCGCCGACCTATGACAGCATCCGCAAGAACCTCGTCGAATTGCGCCAGTTCAACATCACCCAGGGCACGGCGTCACGGTCCAACACGACGGACGATCCCGATCCGGATCCGACGCGCGGCTTCGACATCAACGAGAAATCCTATGCGGCCTATGCCCAGCTCGGCTTCCGCTTCGATGCCGGTTTCCCGATCGACGGCAATGTCGGTCTGCGCGCGGTCAAGACCAAGGAGCGGATCGAGGGAGTCGTCTCGGCGCCGGGTGTCGCGCCGACCCCGATCACGTTCGAAAACGACTATACCGACTGGCTGCCCAACATCAGCCTGCGGGCGCAGTTCACGCCCGAATTGCAGCTCCGCCTTGCCGCCACCCAGACCCGCACGCGGCCGACCTTCGAGCAGCTCAATCCGGCGCTGAACCTCGGCTCGCCGATCACCTGCTCCCCCGGAGCATCGGATTGCGTGCGACGCGGCACGGGCGGCAACCCGTTCCTGAAGCCGCTCACCTCGAACAATTACGATGCGAGCCTGGAATATTATTTCGCCAATGCCGGGTTCGCCTCCGTGGCGGTGTTCCGGCGCGACATGCGGGGGTTCATCGCCAATACCACGTTCGAATATCCCGATCCCGATCCGGCGACCGGACAGCCGCTGCTGATCACCGGCCCGGTCAATACCCGCAAGGCGCGCATCGACGGCTTCGAAGCGCAGGTCAGCACCTTCTTCGACTTCGATTTCCTGCCGCAATGGGCCCACGGATTCGGCGCGCAGGCGAACGCCACCTATGTCGACGCCAAGGCGGACTTCACCCTGTTCGAGAACGCGCCGAGCACCGCCACGCCGACCAATCAGGTGACTCGGCGCCTGCGCATTCCCGACGTGTCGAAGTGGACCTACAACCTCGTCGGCATGTACGAGGGTGGCGGCTTCTCGGCGCGGCTTTCCTACAATCTGCGCAGCCGCTACCCCGAAGGGGACCTCGGGCAGCGCGACAACAACAGCCCGAACCCGTACACGCTGCAAGGCAATGTGCGGCCGATCTCGAGGCTGGACTGGTCGAGCAGCTATGCCTTCAACGACAATCTGACCGTGTTCCTGGACTGGACCAATATCCTCAAGAATCCGTTCAAATCGGACATCGTCAGGATCAACTACCAGGCCGGCGCGGTCACCGGCGATCCGGAGGTCTTCCCGCTCGTCTACCGGTTCGAGGAATCGGTGGTGTCGGGTGGCGTCCGCTTCCGCTTCTGATCGGCTCCCGCAGATTCCGGGCGCAGCCTCAATCCGGTTCGACCGGTTTGAGGCTGGCTCCGATCTGCGGCTTCGCACCGCTCCAGCCAAGCGGTGCGACATAGATCTGGCGCTTGTCGTCGAGCTTTCGGCAGCCCGGCGTCGCCGCCCAGGCATGGAACGCGATGAATCGCCGCCCCGCCGCCTCGAACACCGCCTGGTGACCGGGACCGCTGAGACAGCCGACCTCGCGGCTGTTGAAGCTGTACAGCAACGGATTGTCGCCGGCGTCGCTGCACGGGCCGAGCGCACCCTCGCAGGTCGCGTAGCCGATCGCGTAGGAGGACAGGCGCTGCCGTTCGTGCCAGCCGAAGTCGCTGGCCGAGAACAACATCGTGTAGCCCGAAGGACCGCGCACCATGGTCGGTGCTTCGACCACCCGCCCCTCCCAGGGCGCATCGTTGCTGAGCAGGGCCACCGGTTCCCCTTCGAGGTGCAGGCCGTCCGCGCTGAGATGCTGGCCCCAGATCTGCGCCGGCTTGTTCGCGGCGGGATTGTTGCCGTCATTCTTGAAGTAGAGGATAAGGCTGCCGTCGGCGTCGCGGAACGGGCTGGCGTCGATCGTGCCGCCGAGCGCGAACTGGCACACCAGGGGATCCGGCGCCGAAGAGACGAAAGGACCGAGCGGATCGGCGGCGCTTGCCGCGCCGACGCATTGCAGGCCGCTCTTGCGATGCCGTGCGGTGAAATAGAGGACGTAAGCGCCATTCGTCTCGAGCACTTCGGGCGCCCAGGTCGCGCCTTCCTTCGCCCAGCCGGGAAGCACCGGCATCGCGTCGCGCGGCTTGGCGGGCCTCGCCGGATCGGGGGCAAGTGCCCAGGTCCGAAGATCGGTGGAAAGCGCTACCTGGACGTTGATCCCGGCTTCGCCGTCATTGGTCGCATAGGCGATGAACCGGCTCGGCTGCACGAGCACGAACGGATCGGCGAAATCGCGCGCGAACACCGGTGCGAACAGCGGCTCCCGGGCGGCCGCTGGCGCAGACGCGGCGCAGAGACCGATCGCAGCCGCCCCGCCGAGCAGACGCAGCGGAAAATGGCGCTTCATGAAATTCTCCCGCCAAGTGCCGGAACCGGAGCCCCGGAGCAGCGCTTCTGGTTGTTGAGCCGCGCAATATATCATACGTATTCGCGCAACGAAAAGCCGGACGACCGGCACGGGGAGAGGAAGATCGATGAAAAAGACGCTGATGGCGATGGGCCTGCTTGGAACCGCTGCGGCGGTCACGACGCCGGCCGAAGCGGCGAGCGTGTCGCGTGCGCCGTTCGGGCAGATGCCGGACGGGGCGGCGGTTGAGGCGATCACCCTCACCAACGCGTCCGGCATGCAGGCGCGGATCATCAGCTACGGCGCTGCCCTCCAGTCGCTGCTGGTGCCCGATCGCCACGAGGAACTGGCCGACGTCACTTTGGGCTATCCGACGATGGCCGGCTATCTTGCCAAGGGCGAGTTCTTCGGTGCCACCGTCGGCCGGGTCGCCAACCGCATTGCCGGCGGCAAGTTCACGCTCGACGGCAAGGTGTACCAGACTCCGCTCAACGACGGGCCCAACGCGCTCCACGGCGGCAGCAAGGGCTTCGACAAGGTCAATTGGAAGGTGGTCGAGGTCAAGGACGGCCCCACCGCAAGCGTCACCCTGCGCTACGTCAGCCCGCATCTCGATCAGGGCTATCCTGGCCAGCTCACCGTCACCGCCACCTACACGCTGGACGAACAGAACGTGCTCGGCGTCGACTATCGCGCGACGACCGATCGCCCGACCGTCATCAACCTCTCCAACCACGCTTACTGGAACCTCGCCGGCGAAGGCTCGCCGGAAGGGGCGATGGGCCACATCCTCACCATCCCCGCCGAACATTTCACCCCGGTCAACGCCACCCTGATCCCGACCGGTGAATTCCGCCCCGTCGCCGGCACCATCTTCGACTTCCGCCGCCCGACCCGGATCGGCAAGCGTGTCCGCACCAGCGAGGAGCAGATCCTGTTCGGCAAGGGCTATGACCACAATTGGGTGGTCGCCCGCGACCTTTCCCGCGAGCCGCGCCTGCTCGCGCGGGTCGAGGAGCCGAAATCAGGCCGGGTCATGCACGTCTTCTCCAACCAGCCCGGCATCCAATTCTATTCGGGCAATTTCCTCGACGGCACCATCGTCGGCAAATCCGGCCGCCTCTACCGCCAGGGCGATGCGATCGTGCTCGAACCGCAGATGTTCCCCGACACGCCCAACCAGCCCGCCTTCGGATCGGTGCGCCTCAACCCCGGCCAGACCTACCGGAACACCATCCAGTTCCGCTTCTCCACCGTCGGCCGATGAGCCCCTGCTCTCAGTTGCAAGGAACAGCACGATGACGCTCCGCCTTCTTCTTGCGGCCAGCCTGCTCGCCGCGCCCATGCCGATCCTGGCGCAGACAGCTGCACCGGCCGCAATCGCGCCGAGTGCGCTCTATCTCACCGCCGCCGATGCGGTGCGCGGCAATCCGGCGCGCTGGAGCCGGGAGAAAGCGCGGCGCTGGTATGCCGACCAGCCGTGGATCACGGGGGCCAATTACGCCAATGCGAGTTCGATCAACCAGCTCGACATGTGGCAGGCGGCGACCTGGAACCCGACGGAGATCGACAGGGAGCTCGGCTGGGCGAAGCAGTTCGGCATGAACACCATGCGCGTCTACCTGCACGATCTCGCCTATGAACAGGATCCGGAGGGCTTCAAACGCCGGCTCGGCGAATTCCTTGCGATCGCCGCCCGTCACGGCATCAGGCCGATGCTCGTCCTGTTCGACAGCTGCTGGGATCCGGATCCGGTGATCGGCCCGCAGCACCGGCCGATCCCCGGAGTCCACAATAGCGGATGGGTGCAAAGCCCCGGCCGACGCGACCTGATCGATCCCGCGCAGGATGCCGGGTTCCGGCGCTATGTCGAGGATGTCGTCGGCACCTTCGGCAAGGACGACCGCGTGCTCGCCTGGGATCTTTGGAACGAACCCGACAATCCCGGCGGCGGCATGTACAATGACGATCAGCTCGCCGAGGAGCGCGGGCGCATCGAACAGTTGCTGCCGCAGATCTTCGCCTGGGCGCGCGCCCAGAAGCCGCGGCAGCCGCTGACCAGCGGGGTATGGATCGGCCCGGACTGGTCGCCCGGCGCGCCGCAGCTCACCCCGATCCAGCGCATCCAGCTCGCCGAATCCGATGTCGTCACCTTCCACAATTACGAATGGCCGGAGAGCTTCGAAGCCAGGATCGCGCAGCTTCGCCCTTATGGCCGTCCGCTGATCTGCACCGAATGGATGGCGCGCAGCGCCGGTTCGACCGTCGACACGATCCTGCCGATCGCCCGGCGCGAGAATATCGGGATGATCAACTGGGGCTTCGTCCAAGGCGAGATCCAGACGCATCTGCCCTGGGACAGCTGGGAACGCCCCTATACGCTGCAGGAGCCGGTCGCCTGGTTCCACGATCTCCTGAGGCCGGACGGCACGCCCTACCGCCCGCGTGAGGCCGAGATCTTCCGCGAACAGCGCAAGGCGCGGCCGCGGACGGGCGCCCGCTGACAGACTCACCGGGAAGAAGCGGCCTCAGTATCACGGCCCGACTGGTCGGCGGCGTCTTCTATTTGCTCAGATCGTTGACCGCACGGGCAGGCAGCGCGTCAACGATGTACGCATGCTTTACCCCCTCCCCGAACCTCTTCATCGCCACCGCTGTAACCGGTTTCTGAGCCGCCAATTGGCACCGTTGACACACCCCTTATGTCGGACATATCGAATTAAATAAGATAATTATGTTTCGCATGGGAGAGGAACGTGGACAATCGAAAGCTTCTGCTAGGGGGTACCTCGTTCGTCGCCCTGGCCGCGTTGAGCCTCGGTGCGCCGGCCGCTGCGCAGCAGGGTCCGGCGCCGGTCGGACCTGCGGGCATCCCCGCCAACACCTCTGAGGCCGCTGGGGGAGACCCGCTCTCGGCCGGTGACGCCGCTTCCCAGAACGACGCCGGACAGACTGCGACCGACGGGTCCGGCGACGAGATCGTCGTCACCGCGCGCCGGCAGGCGCTGCAGAACGCTACCGAGCGCAAGCGCAATTCGGACACCATCATCGACTCGGTCGTGGCCGACGACGCCGGCAAGCTTCCGGACAATTCGATCACCGAAGTCCTCCAGCGCGTGCCCGGCGTTTCGATCGTTCGCTTCGCCTCGCTTGGCGATCCCGACCGCTTCTCGGTCGAAGGCTCCGGAATCCAGGTGCGCGGCCTCTCCAACGTGCTCGCCACCCTGAACGGCCGCGAGATCTTCGGCGCCAATGGCGGCGGTGGCATCAGCTGGGGCGAAGTCACGCCGGAGCTGATGGCGGCGGTCGACGTCTACAAGGCGAGCACCGCGGACCGGATCGAGGGCGGCATCGGCGGCGCCGTCGATCTGCGCACCAAGATGCCGTTCGATTTCAAGGAGTTCACCGTCTCCGGGACTGCCCAGGCCGGCTATGGCGACGCGTCCGAAAAGGCTTCGTTCGGCGGCTCGCTGCTCATCTCCAACACCTTCGACACGGGCATCGGCCGGATCGGCGTGCTGCTCGACGTCGCCTTCAACAAATTGCGTTCGAAGAGCTCCTTCATCCGCGCTGAGCCTTATTATCCACGCTATATCGGCGGCCAGCTTCGCTACATTCCCGGCGGCTTCGACTACGGCCAGGAGAATTTCGAGCGTCGCCGCAAGGGCTTCTACGGCGCCGTGCAGTGGGAGCCGGCCGACAATCTGCGCTTCTTTCACACCACCTTCATCAGCAATTATCGAAGCGATCGCACGGAGACCGGCGTGTTCGCGGTGCCGAGCAACACCGATGCGAGCCTGATCCCCACGCCGTCGAGCGATGCACGCTACGATTCGAACGGAGTCCTGATCAGTGCGTCCAACCTGATCCCCTCGTCCCAGGCGAACTACACGCTGGGATCGATCACCGGATCGGCGACCGCGTCCAATCAGGAGAACGAGACCCGCGATTTCAGCCAGGGTTTCACCTGGGATCTGACCCGGAATCTGCGCCTCAACGGCGCGCTGCAATTCGTCGAATCCTATTCGAACTCCAATGCGTTCGGATCCTCGGTCGGATCGACGATGTCGTCCTTCGCGTTCGACGCTTCGGGCGGCCTTCCCGAATTCAGCGCGACTCCGGCGACGTCGTTCGACGATCGCGCCGGCTACATTTGGCAGAGCTTCTCGTTCAATCCGGACCGCAACCGAGCCAAGGAAACCGCCGCCAACCTCGACCTCGCCTGGGCGGTGGGAGACGAGAGCAACTTCCTGCGCCGGATCGAGGTGGGCGCCCGCTATGCCAACCGGCGCGAGCGCGACAACCAGATCGGCACCTATTGGGCGCCGCTCGGCCGCGACTGGAACGGTTCGCCGCAGCGGACGCTCGCCGACGGCACCGCATCGGACGCCGAGTTCGAAGGCTTCTCCAACTTCTTCAAGGGCGACGTGTCGGTCCCGACCGGCTTCTTCATCCCCAGCCAAACGATGCTGCAAAGCTTCGACCCGATCTACATCCAGACGGCGTACGGCTACGATACCGGCGCCAATCCGACCGGGCCCAATCCGATCGGAAAGCAGGACCGCGCCGGCCTGATCAATACGCGGCTGCGCAACAAGGCGGCCTACATCCAGGCGCGCTTCGGCGGTGAAGGCCCGATCCGATACGACGGCAATATCGGCCTCCGCGTCGTCGACATCGATCTTGACGGCTCCGGCCGCGAAGTGACCAGCTATCCGAGCTTCTACTTCAGCCAGGCCGAAGCCAATGCCGATCTGGCCGACGGCGTCGCCAACAATGCGGTGGCGGCGGTGAGCACCGACACGACCCGGTCGGCGAGCAACTCGTTCACCCGCTTCCTGCCGTCGTTCAACCTCAGCCTGCGGCCGAGCGACAATGTGGTGGTGCGGATCGGCGTCACTCGGACGATGTCGCTGCCGGATTTCTACTCGCTGCGTGCGACCCAGACGATCGGCATCAACACCGCCGACAATGCGAATAACGGCGCCACCAGCTACGCCCCGATCTTCAACGGCTTCACCGCGACCCGGGGCAATCCGGAGCTGAAGCCGACCATGTCGCTGAACCTCGATCTCAGCGCGGAATATTATCAGGGCAACAGCTTCAACGCGCACGTCGCCTTGTTCCGCAAGATCCTCAAGGATCAGATCCTGTTCGGCACCACGTTGCGGCCTTATTCACAGACCTTCACACGTCCCGACGGCACCACCTTCACCGCCGACAGCGTCGTCAGCGCCGAGGAGGTGTACAATGCCGACAAGAAGTCGTTCGTCACCGGCGTCGAGATCGGCGGGCGCAAGTTCTTCGATATGCTGCCGGAGCCGTTCAACGGCCTCGGCATCGAGGCGAATTACACCTATATCGACAGCAAGTCGCCGTCGGCACTGGCCCGCGACATCAACGGCCAGGAGATGACCGGAATTCCGATCGTCGGCCTTTCGAAGCACAATGTGAACGCGCAACTGCTGTACGAGCGCGAGCCGCTGTCGATCCGCGTCGCGTATTCGTGGCGCAGCAAATATCTGCAGACCACCAACGGCAACGGCACGACGTCGACCTATACCGCCTTCGATGCGAACGGCGTCGGCACGTCGGTGCGCGCGTCCCTCCCCGTCTACGCAGACGCTTATGGGCAGCTCGACGCGGGCATAACCTTCTCGATCACGCCCAAGCTGCGCGTGTTCGTGCAAGGCACGAACCTCACTAACGCCGTGACGAAGACGCTGATGGCGGGCTATCCCGGCAACTCCACTCTGGTGCGCAGCTGGTTCCTGTCGGACCGCAGGGTTGAAGGCGGCATCAACTTCAGCTTCTGATCGCTCGGCATATGAAGGACGGGACCGCACCGAATGACGGGATTCGGCTGCGTTCCCACCGGCTTCGGGAGGGCATGACGTGACCAAGGAGGTGATCGTCGTCGGCGGCGGTACCGCCGGGTGGGTCACGGCCGCCTACCTCGCCAAGCGGCTGAACGCCGCCTCGCAGGGCGGCATCCGGCTCACCGTTATCGAATCCCCGGACATTCCGGTGATCGGCGTCGGCGAGGGCAGTTTCCCGAGCATCCGCAAGACGCTGAGCGCGATCGACATCGACGAAGCCGACCTCATCCGCGAGGCCAATGCGACGTTCAAGCAGGGGATACGCTTTGCCGACTGGCGGGCGCCCGGTCCGGACGGCCCGCACCATTATTTCCATCCGTTCCAAATCAGCGACCAGAGCGACGGCCTCGACCTCCTGCCCTACTGGCTGATGGGTGCCGCAGGCGATGCGGCTTGGGCGGAGGTCAACACGGTCCAGAAGAGCGCTGCGGATGCGTGCCTGGCGCCCAAGCTTCCCGGCCATCCGCCGTTCGCAGGGCCGCTGACCTACGCTTATCATTTCGACGCGGTGCTGCTCGGACGCCTGCTGCGCAAGCGCGCCGTTGCGCTCGGCGCGCGGCACGTCGAGGATAAGGTAACCGGAGTCGAACTGGGGGAGGACGGCAGCATCGCGGCGCTCCTCTGCCGCGAGGGCGGCCGCGTGGCCGCGGATCTCTACGTCGACTGTACCGGTTTCCGCGCACAGCTGATCGGCGAGGCCCTCGGCATTCCGTTCCACTCGCGGCGGGGCGAATTGTTCGTCGATAGCGCGGTCGCGCTGCAGGTGCCCTACGAACAGCCCGGCGGCCCGATCGCATCGCAGACCATCGCCACCGCGCGCAGTGCGGGTTGGATCTGGGACATCGGCCTGCACGAACGACGGGGCACCGGCTACGTCTATTCCTCGGCCTACACCGACGACGAGGCGGCGTTACGCACGCTCCGCGCCTATGTCGGGCCGGGAGCCGATGCGATCGAACCGCGCCTGCTCGAGTTCGAGGCGGGTTATCGTCAAATCCAGTGGCACAAGAACTGCGTCGCGATCGGGCTTTCAAGCGGCTTCATCGAGCCGCTCGAAGCGACCGGCATCGGCTTTGCCGAGATCGCGGCGTTGATGCTGGTCAATCTCTTCCCCTGGGGCGGCGACCAGGAGGTCAGCGCGCGCCAATTCAACGCGATCATGGTCAAACGCTACGATCACGTCGTCGATTTTATCAAGCTCCATTACTGCCTGAGCGATCGCGCAGACAGCGCCTTCTGGATCGACAATCGCGATCCCGCCACCTGGTCGGACGGCCTCAGCGAGCGGCTCGAGCGCTGGCGCTATCGAGCGCCGGATTTCATCGACGTCGATCTGAACCACGACATCTTTCTCGCCGCCAACTGGCAATATGTTCTCTACGGGATGGGCTACAAAAGCGACCTCGGCGCACAGGCGGGTGCCTTCCGCTATCATGCGGAAGCCAGGCGCGCCTTTGCCGACATTCGCGCGCAGCAGGCCAACGCACAGCGGCTTCTGCCTAGCCACCGCGCTCTGATCGAGCAGGCGCGGCGTCCCGATTTCCGGTTCCCGAAGCGATGAGCGGGCCGATCGAAACCGTGATCATCGTCGGCGGCGGCACCGCCGGCTGGATGACCGCCGCCGCGATGGCGCGCCTGCTCGGCCGCACCGTCTCCATCAAGCTGGTCGAATCCGATGCGATCGGCACCGTCGGCGTCGGCGAGGCGACGATCCCGACGATCCGGGACTTCAACCGGCTGCTCGGCATCGACGAGGACGATTTCGTTCGACGCACCCAGGGCAGCTTCAAGCTCGGCATCGAGTTCGTCGACTGGCTGCGGCTCGGCCACCGCTACATCCATCCGTTCGGAACGATCGGCCGCGACACGCAGACCGTCCGCTTCTCCCAATTGTGGCTGAAGCTGGTTCAGCAGGAGGATAGCGAGAACGCCGACCCGCTCGGCGCCTTTAGCGCGTCGACCCTTGCCGCCGAAATGGGCAGGTTCGGACGACCCGAAACGAGCCCGAACCACCCGCTCTCTACCCTCGCCTACGCCTTCCACTTCGATGCCGCTCTCTATGCGCGCTATTTGCGGGGCTGGAGCGAAGATCGCGGCGTCGAGCGGATCGAAGGCAGGATTATCTCGGTCGAACGGGATCCGGAGAACGGTTTCATCCGCACGCTGCACCTCGAAGACGGCAGCATGCTGTCCGGCGACCTGTTCGTCGACTGCAGCGGCTTCCGTTCGCTGCTGCTCGGCGAGACGTTGCACGAGCCGTTCGTCGACTGGTCGCATTGGCTTCCCTGCGACCGCGCCATCGCCCTCCCCTGCACCCCGGCGGGTGCATTGCTCCCATATACCCGCTCGACCGCCGATGGGGCCGGCTGGCGCTGGCGGATCCCGCTCCAGCACCGGACCGGCAACGGCTACGTCTACAGCAGCGCGCACCTGACGGACGACGACGCGCACCGACGGCTGCTGGAAACGCTCGACGGCGCGCCGGCCGGCGAGCCGCGACGCTTGCGCTTCCTGGCGGGGCATCGCCGCAAGCTGTGGCATGGCAACGTGGTTGCGGTCGGGCTGTCGGGCGGCTTTCTCGAGCCGCTCGAATCGACCAGCATCCACCTCATCCAGACCGCGATCTCACGGCTGATGCTGCTCTTCCCCGACAAGGACATGGACGTGGCCGAGCGTGACGAGTTCAACCGGCAGAGCGCGCTCGAATATGCGCAGATCCGCGACTTCCTGATCCTGCATTATCATGCGACCGAGCGGCGCGACACGTCCTTCTGGTCCGACTGCGCCGCGATGACGCTTCCCGACAGCCTCCGGGAAAAGCTGGATCTGTTCCGATCCAAGGGCCGGGTCTTTCGCAGCGGGGACGAGCTGTTTTCCGAAGACAGCTGGCTTTCGGTGCTGATCGGACAGGGCGTGCGGCCGCGCGGCCACGACCCCGTCGCAGACACGATCGACCCCGACGCGTTGCGCGGCCAGATGAACGGACTGCGCGAGGCGCTTCGCCGTGCGGTCGAGACGCTGCCGAGCCATGCCGAATTCGTCGCGCGCTGCTGCGCCGCGACGCAGACCTGACGCCTAGAACCCCGGAGTAACCGATGACCTCGAAGATCGTGCTTCACGCGCTCGCCGCCGCAGCCTGCCTGCTGCCGGCCCTCACGCCCGTCCTGGCCCAGGAGGTGCTCGATCCCGATCCGAACACGCTCGCGCCTTCGAAGGACCCGAAACGGCAGCATAACGGCCTTGCCCAGACCCCGCCGATGGGCTGGAACAGCTGGAACAAGTTCGCCTGCAACGTCAACGAGAAGGTGATCCGCGACACCGCCGACGCAATCGCCGCCAACGGCATGAAAGAGGCCGGCTACCACTATATCGTGATCGACGATTGCTGGCATGGCGAGCGCAATGCCGACGGCTTCATCACCGAGGATCGCACCCGCTTCCCCTCCGGCCTCAAGGCGCTCGGGGACTACATCCATTCCAAGGGGCTGAAGTTCGGCATCTATTCGGATGCCGGCAGCAAGACCTGTGGAGGCCGTCCCGGCAGCCAGGGCCACGAATATCAGGATGCGCTGCAATATGCACGCTGGGGCGTCGACTATCTGAAATATGATTGGTGTTCGACGGGGGTACGCAATGCCGAGGAGGCTTATGCCCTGATGGCCGACGCGCTCAAGGCGAGCGGCCGGCCGATTCTGTTCTCGCTGTGCGAATGGGGAAATTCGAAGCCGTGGCTGTGGGCCTCGAAGATCGGCAACATGTGGCGGACCACCGGCGACATCACCGACAAGTGGCAGGGCAAGTACAATTATTCGTGGGGCGTCGCCTCGATCGTCGACATGAACGAGCCGCTCTGGCCCTATGCGGGACCGGGCCACTGGAACGACCCGGACATGCTCGAAGTCGGCAATGGCGGCCTCACCGACGTCGAATATCGCGCCCATTTCTCGCTCTGGGCGATGATGGCGGCACCGCTCATCGCCGGCAACGACGTCGCCAACATGGATGACGCGACCCGGGCGATCCTGCTGAACCGGGAGGTCATCGCGGTCGACCAGGACCGGCTCGGCAAGCAGGGACATCGCGTCGCCAAGGATGGCACAAGCGAAACCTGGTCGAAGCCGATGGCCGATGGCGGCCGCACCCTGCTCTTCTGGAATCGCGGCGAGACACCGGCGCGGATCGAAGCGACCTGGGAGCAACTCGGCCTGCCCCGCAGCCTTTCGCTCCGCGTCCGCGATCTGTGGGCGCACAAGGATCTCGGCCGAAGGAAGGGCAGCTACGCCGCCGAGGTGGCGCCGCACGGCGTGGCGATGGTGCGGCTGCAGCCCTGATCCGTTCAGCGCCGGTAGTCGGGCGCCGGCGATGGGATCGGGTGCGGGTTGAGCACAACCCATGCCACCGCCAGCTTACACAGTTCGGCGGCATTGCCACGCCGCGCCTTGAGCTCCGCCACCAGCGCGCGCGTCTTTGCCAGCTCGTTCGCGGGTAGCGCCTGGGCCGGCCCCACATGGCCGAGAAACGCGTCAGCCATCTTCTTGTAGTCGGCGTCCCAGTTGACGCCGCCGTTGCGCTCGAGCTCATCGCTGATGCGGCCGGAAATGCGGATCACCTCCCCTTGGACGGTCGCGGCCGCGCCGCTCGAAGGAACGAGCAATTTCCACAATTCTTGGTGCTGAGCCTGCCAGCCGGCGGCTCCGGCCACGATCGGGGCTCTGCCGTCGTGCATGGTGCGCCGCGCCACCGGGGCGACATCGAACAATGCGTAGAGCCCATCCAGGGCATGACTTGCGGCTTCAACGCTGTCGGGATCGAAGTTCGCACGATGAAATTCGAAGTTCGTACCGATCCGCTGCACCAGTGCCTGCATCTCCGGGGTTACTGCGGAGATCTGCTTCCCGCCTTTGCCCAACAGACGTCCCAGAAAGGGTCTCGGCTTCTCCGCTCTACCCGCTGTGGCACCAAGCAGAAGCTCGGCGATGGCAGCGACCCTCTCGATCGTCGCATTGCTGCAATTCTGAAGCGCAACGAGGAGCGGAGTCTTTCCGGAACGGTCCACAGCATCGGGATCGGCAGCATGGGCGAGAAGGATCTGCACCGTCCCAACATGCCCGGCTGCTGCAGCACGGTGCAGCGGGGTGCCCCGTCCTCCCGCGTCATGGTTCACGTCGGCTCCGAGTTCGATCAGAAGCTCGACACCTCCCCTCCAGTCACCCGAACGCGAATGGAGCGGCGTGTCGCCACGGCTGTCGGGTGCCGCCAGGTCGGCGCCCTGCTCGACAAGCCAGCGCGCGAGTGCGTCCGGGCAGGCGCTGTAGGCCAAAGCCGTCTGCTTGAACACGCCGCCGCGCGCATCGAGCTCACATAGGTCGAAGACGCGCTTGAGCGCTTCAAGGTCGCCGGCGGCGAGTTGGTCTTCGAAATCCTTGGGAAGCGTCTTCCGCTTGGCTTTGGCCATCATCGAACCCCTTTTGCGCTGCGGTGCCGCGGACGCGGCGAGGAAACTCAGCCACGCTCCAATTCGGCGAGCACGACGTCATGGGCTCGCATCGGCAGCGTAAACGCGGCGCTGCCGTCCCGCTTTACCTCGACAATGTGGACAAGCGGCGCATCTTTGGTCACCGCCCGAAGCTGTTGCAGTTGCCCCGGCGACAGCTTCTCCGGCCGACCCATCTCCAGATAGGCCATTTAGGCATCTTCTCGCGATACCGCCGCAATCGCCACATCTCTCATATGCACCATCGCCCCACCCTGAACACCAGCAGGGATCGCGTAGCGCGATCAGGCGCGCCTGGAAACGGACCTCACCTCTTCTTTGCGCGCCCCGCGGTGTTGAGCGCCACGGCAGTCCGGATCAGCGCCTTCAGCGCCTCCCCGTCGATCGCCTCGCCTTCGCGCACGTCAATCGCGCGCCGGGCGTTTCCTTCCAGGCTGGCGTTGAACAGCCCGGCCGGATCGTCGAGCGCGGCGCCCTTCATGAAGGTGAGCTTCACCACCAGCTTGTAGGTTTCGCCGGTGCAGACGATGCCGTCATGGCTCCACACGGGAACGCCGCGCCATTTCCATTCCTCGACGATACCGGGATCCGCTTCGTGGATGAGGGCGCGCAGCCGCGCGAGCATCTTGCCGCGCCAGTCGCCGAGTTCGGCGATGCGCGCGTCGATCCGTTCCGACGGACTTGGTCCTTCCTGCACGTCGATGTCGGTCATGACTTTCCTCCTTGTGGTTCAGGGGATCCATCCGGGCAGCGCCGCTGCCTGCTCGATCCAGCGCCTCAGCAGAGCCTCGTCGAGCGGTTCGTTCTCGTGGATATCGAGATAGCGGGTGTCCGGTGTCTTGGACTCACCGGGCGGCGGCGGATCGAGCGACATGCCCTTGAAGAAGGTGACCTTCACGTAGCGATTGAAGCAGTGAAAGCCGAGGAACCAGCTCTTGCCGTCGGTACCGTAAAGCGGCGTGTTCCATTTGACTGCCTTGCGAACGCCCGGGACCGTGCGCACGATCAGGGCGTCCAGCCGCCGCCCGACATCCTGTTTCCAGCCGGGCATCGCGTCGAGATAGGCGGCCACCGGCGCATCGCCGTCGCCCTTGGGAATCTGCGGATTGCCGCCCGAAAGCAGAACGGGCCCATCCGCCGCCGATCCATTGGCCCGGCGCATCGGTGCTTTCGGCGTGTCGCTCGGCACCTTTATTCCCCGGCGCCGGCGCGATGCGGGCGGCGCCAGGCAGACGTGTAAGGAAGTGCGAACAGGTACAGGCCGCTCAGCATCAGCAGGATCAGCGGAAACAGAGCCATCAGACCGACCCAGACCGGCGGCTGCCTCCAGGGCAGGAACGACAGGTTGGCGATGACGGCCAGGGTGAACGCGATCGAGAGCCAGCGGTGAAGTTGGCGAAGCGACTTGTTCCAGTTCATTGCAACCTCCCTTTGTGCGAACAGCCAGGTGTGCGGTGCCGGCGGATCGTGCCCGATCGTTTCACTCCGGTCGATCGAGCACCTGCTCCAGATTGCCGAAGAATTTCTGCCAGCCGAACTTCGCACCGGCGAAGGCCTGCTGCTGATCGGGACGGAAACCGACCTGCTCCATGCGCAGGTGCGTGCCCGATGCGATCGGGGTCAGCGTCCAGGTGACCACGCTCTCCAGCCCCATGGCGTCCCAGGTGTAGGACAGGCGGCTGCCCGGCTCGATCTCGAGCACCCGGCAATCGACCGAGCCCCAATCGCCGCTGAGCGTGAAACGCTGGTCCACCACCGGCGCGAAATCGGTCTTCATCAGCCATTCCTGGATGAGGTGCGGCTGCGTCAAAGCGCGCCAGATCCTTTCCGGCGGATGTGCGAGATCCCGCTCGACGACGACGGAGCGGGTCTCGCTTGTGCTATCGGTCATTGATCCATCCTTTTCAGCAGATCTTCCAGATCGTCGAACTTGCTTTCCCAAAAGCCGGTCATCTCGCTGGTCCAGTCGAGCAAAGGCGCCAAGGCACCGCGCTGGGCCGAGTAATGGGTCTGCCGTCCCTCGTGGCGGTCGCTTACCAGGCCGGACTGCTTCAGGATCGCGAGATGCTTGGAGACCGCCGGCTGGGATACGCCGGCTTCTCGGGTCAGGGCGCCGACGGTCTGCTCTCCCGTCCGGCACAGCCGTTCGAAGATCGCGCGCCGGGTGGGGTCGGCAAGCGTCCTGAAGAGGATGTCGTGGGCGTCGGACATCGGAATCGAACAACTCCGCCGGTTTCGCCTAATTCATAACCAGCGAGTTATTGGTTGTCAATTCCTGTCGTTCCGGCGCCGTGCCGCCACCCTCGCCCGCAGGTCCGCTCCAGCCAGTCGATGGCGAACGCGCAGATTGCCCGCGCGTCCACGAGCAACGATGGCGCATCGCCGACGGCGCCTTGCCGGCCCTGCCCCGTGGCAACGAAGGCGCGCACGACGTCTTCGAAATACTCCTCCGCCAGACCGTCGACGATCGGCGACCCGGTGTCGAACTCCTCGACGAAGCGCCAGCGGACGCCGGCGGCCGTCGCGAACGGCACCTCGGTCCGCTTCATCCTCTTTCCAGGGATGTGCGCCAGATGCTCGGCATGATGAAGCAAGGTCATCGTTTCCCAGGGCGCGCCGATCATCAGCACCTTGCCGCCCACCCCGACAAGCCGGGCCAGAGGCGAATTCTCGCCATAGCCATAGTCGATCGGGTGATCGTCGGTGAACGCTTCCGCACGTGCGCCGAGCGCGGCAACCGACGCGCCGGGATTACCGCTGCGCCGGGCTCCCGGCGTCGTGCGCAGGAACTCCGGCAGAACGCCGTTGTCGCGGATCGCCCGGGAGCGTTCCGAATCGAATGGCGGCACGTGCTCTCGCCACGCCTCCGGCACCCGGCCGGAGTCGTCGAGCAGATCCTCGTAGGCAGCGTCCCAGTCGGTGTAGACCAGGATGGTTCCGGAGGCCGCGACCGCATCGGACAAAGCGCCGATCAGCGCATCGGGGCCGCCGAGCAGCGGCCCACATCGTCCGACCGCGGCGTGGACCATGACGGAGTCTCCCGCGTCGATGCCGATCGCGCGCAGATCCGCGGCGAGCGACGCCCGGGTGTGGAAGGTCGTGTTCAAGACGGGTTGGCCGTGGTCATTGGCGATCGCGACGCTCGGCCTCGGCGACCAAGGTCATCACGTCGGTGATGATCTCGTGCATCGCCGCCTGGGCGGCCTCAGCATCCCTTGCCTCGATCGCGGCAAGCACGTCGTAATGCGCGGGCAGGCTCGCGGTTCGCCCCTTGAAGCGGTTGGTGAAGTGGATCGAGGTGCGCAAGGCCGTCTCCACGACGTCCCGAAACTGGGTGTAGAAGGGATTGGCCGAGGCTTCGAGCACCGCGACGTGAAAGGCGATATCGGCATCGAGAGGATCGTCGGCCCCGGTCTCTGCCGCTTCCATCCGGCGATAGCCCGCGCGCAACGCCCCGACGGCCTCGGCGCCCGCCCAGCGCGCGGCGAGCGCAGCCGCGGCAGGTTCGATGGCGATGCGCAATTCGCTGAACTGGCGCAGCAGCTCGAGCGAGAATTTACGCTCGAGCAGCCAGCGCAGCACGTCTGGATCGAACAGATTCCAGGCGGAGGCCGGCTGGACCGACGTTCCCTTGCGCGGCTTCGCGGTCAGCAGCCCCTTGGCGGTCAGCATCTTCACCGCCTCCCGGGTGACCGAGCGGCTGACCTGGTGCTCGTCGGCGAGCTCGGCCTCGGTGGGAAAGCGGATGTCATCATAGCGGCCGACGACGATCGCCTTGCCGAGCGCGTCGAGCATTCCGAACGTCAAATTACGCGGCGGCTCTGCGCCCATCATGTCTTCCCCTAAACCAAGCCGGCGTCGCAACGAGAGCGCGCCACCTGCGCGCAATCGCCGACTGGACACGGCCGATTAATCCTATAATTCCACACGCCGTGACGGCAACATTGCCGCACACAGTTTCGACACACCCGAGTCCCGCGGCGGTGGAAAGCCCGCCGGGGATCGGGACCATCCGACGCGGAGCCAATCCGCGCGGATTTCGCGGGAGGACCGGACGTGCACCTTGCCACTATCGATATCGTCGTCGTGGTCGCCTACGCGATCGGCATCTTCCTGCTCGCGCAATATGTCAGCCGCGAAAAAGCGGGGCACGAAAAGGACACGTCCGACTATTTCCTGGCGTCGAAGTCGCTGCCATGGTGGGCGATCGGCGCGTCGCTGATCGCCGCCAACATCTCGGCCGAGCAGATCGTCGGCATGTCGGGATCGGGCTACGTGATCGGTCTCGCGATCGCCTCCTACGAGTGGATGGCGGCACTCACCCTGCTGATCGTCGGCAAGTTCTTCCTGCCCATCTTCCTGCGCAACGGCATCTACACGATGCCCCAGTTCCTGGAGCAGCGCTTCGGCCGCAACATCAGGACGTTGATGGCCCTCTTCTGGCTGGCCCTCTACGTGTTCGTGAACCTGACCTCGATCATCTGGCTCGGCTCGATTGCGGTCAACCGCGTCGCCGGCGTCAACCAGGACGTCGCCATCTTCGCCCTGGGCGCCTTCGCTCTGCTGTATCAGCTGAAGGGCGGTCTCAAGGCCGTTGCGCTGACCGACATCGTCCAGGTCACCTTGCTGGTGATGGGCGGCCTGCTCGTATCCGGCATCACCCTGAACGAGATCGGCGGGGAGGCCGGGATCGTCGGCGGCTTCTCGACCCTGCTCCAGCGCCTGCCCGAGCATTTCGACATGATCCTCTCGCCCGACAGCCCGCACTACAAGGAGCTGCCGGGTATCTCGGTGCTGATCGGCGGCATGTGGATCGCCAACCTCAGCTACTGGGGCTTCAATCAATATATCATCCAGCGCGCGCTTGCCGCCAAGAACATCCAGGAAGCGCAGAAGGGCGTCGTCTTCGCCGCCTACTTGAAGCTGCTGATGCCGTTGATCGTGGTCGTGCCCGGCATCGCCGCCGTGATCCTGGCACCCGGCCTCGAAAAGCCCGACCAGGCCTATCCGACCATGCTGAGCTACCTGCCGGCAGGCATTCTCGGCCTCGTCTTCTCGGCGCTGGTGGCGGCGATCATCGCCTCGACCGCATCGAAGATCAATTCGATCGCGACCATCTTCACCCTCGATCTCTACGCCAAGTTCAAGCGCGCGCCGGGCGTGCCGGTCCCGGAAGGCGACATCGCCGATGCCGCCGCCAGCACCAAGGATCCGGCGCAGGCGAAGCGCGAGCGTGAGCTCGTCCTCGTCGGCCGCATCGCTGCGGCTGTGTCGGTTGTCATCGCGGTGCTGGTCGCGCGCCCCCTGCTCGGCAAATCCGACCAGGCCTTCCAGTTTATCCAGGAATTCACCGGCTTCTTCACGCCGGGCATCGTCGTCATGTTCATGCTCGGCCTGTTCTGGAAGCGCGCCACCGAGGGCGGCGCCATCGCCGCTGCGGTCGCATCGGTGGTGCTGTCGTGGCTCGGCAAGGTGGCGGTTCCCGATCTGCCTTTCATGGATCGGATGGGCCTGGTCTTCCTTGCTTCGCTCGCACTGGCGGTGGTTGTGTCGCTGCTCACCCCGCATCGCGCCGACAAGAACATCATCGTCACTCGGGACGTCAGCTACGCGACGACCCCCTCGTTCAACATCGCCAGCCTCGGCGTGATCGTCATCCTGGTCGCTCTGTACGCGACCTATTGGTAAGCGCCGATCCGCCCCGAGCGCGGAGCAAAGCTAGACCCCGTTCACGTCCGCGAGCCCGTTGGCGCCGTCGGTCACGCCATTGTCGGTGAGATCCGCACCCGGCGCGCCGGTGGCGCCGAATGGGTCCTCGGAAATGGCGTTGGCGTCCGCCGCCGAGTTTTCGGAACCGCCATTGTCGCCGCAGGCGGCAAGCGCGAGACCTGCGGCGAGGAAGATGTGCTTGGGTGCGCGCATGACCGTCTCCTGTTGAGGCGAGGACAACATCGGACCTGACGGGTTCGATCCTTCCCGCCCGGGCTGGATTATCTCGCCCCCCGCCGGTAAGGCGCGGCGATCAATCGAGAAAGGACCACCATGCGCCCATCCGGACGCGCGCCCGACCAGATGCGCGAGATCGTCATGGAGGCGGGATTCACCCGTCATGCCGAGGGAAGCTGCCTTATTTCCTTCGGCGACACGCGCGTGCTGTGCACCGCTTCGGTCGAGACAAATCTGCCGCCCTGGCTGCGCGGGAAGGGCAAGGGCTGGGTGACGGCAGAATATGGCATGCTGCCCCGCGCCACCCACACGCGCGGCCGCCGCGAGGCGGCGTCGGGCAAGCAATCCGGCCGCACGCAGGAAATCCAGCGCCTGATCGGCCGCTCGCTGCGCGCTGTGGTCGATCTCGAGAAACTCGGCGAGCGCCAGATTACCCTCGACTGCGACGTCATCCAGGCGGACGGCGGCACCCGGACGGCGGCCATCTCCGGCGCCTGGGTCGCACTCCGCATCGCCATCGACGGAATCATGAAGCAGGGCCTGCTCAATGTCGATCCGATCCGCGACAAGGTCGCGGCGGTGAGCTGCGGCATCTACAACGGCACGGCCGTGCTCGATCTCGATTATGACGAGGATTCAAACGCCGGCGCCGACGGCAATTTCGTGCTGACCGGCAACGGCAACATCGTCGAGGCACAGGCGACGGCGGAAGGCGAGACGTATGACGAGGAAGGGCTGCTCCGGTTGCTTCGTCTCGCCCGCATCGGCTGTACCCAGATATTCGCAGCGCAGGATCGGGCGACCGGACGATGAGAAAGCTCGAGGCCGGGCGACTGGTCATCGCCAGCCACAATCAGGGCAAGGTCCGCGAGATACGCGACCTGCTCGGCCCCTACGGCATCGAACCGGTCTCGGCGGCCGAGCTCGACCTGCCCGAGCCGGAGGAAATCGGCACCACCTTCGTCGACAATGCCGATCTCAAGGCGCGGCAGGCGGCGGATCTCAGCGGTCTGCCCGCGCTCGCCGACGATAGCGGCCTGTGCGTCGAAGCGCTCGGCAACCGCCCCGGCATCTTCTCGGCGCGCTGGGCGCTCGGCGGCGACCCGGCCGTGGCACCGGAAGCCGGCCCCGGCGAAATCACCGGCGACCGCGACTTCAACCGCGCCATGCGCCGAGTCCATGACGAACTGGAGGCGCTCGGGCCCGAGACCGGCAGGAATGCACATTTCGTATGCGCATTGGCAGTGGTGTGGCCGGATGGGCGAAGCGAATGGTTCGAGGGCCGCGTCGACGGCGTTCTGGTCTGGCCGCCACGGGGCGACAAGGGCTTCGGCTACGATGCGATGTTCCAGCCGGCCGGACACGATCTGACGTTCGGCGAAATGGATCCGGACGCGAAGCATGCGATCAGCCATCGCGCCGATGCGTTCAGGAAGCTGGTCGAAGCCTTGCTGTGAGCCGGGTCACGCCTTTCGAGGCTCGGATGCCCGTTTCCGAGGGAACAGCATTAGATCCTCCCCGGCACGGGAAGGGGGACCGCCTGCAAGGCGGTGGAGGGGGTTCGGAGACCCACTCCGAGCGGGGTAATAAGAGCTTCGGAGCGGGTCTCGGCACCCCCTCCACCACCGCCTTGCGGCGGCGGTCCCCCTCCCCGTCCCGGGGAGGATCTTCCGAGCGTGATAGCGGAGCCCGCTTCTCCGACTCCCTTGCGCCTGCAGGCCAGGAAACCCCGCCGCTGGCGCTCTACGTCCATTGGCCGTTCTGCGTCTCGAAATGCCCCTATTGCGACTTCAACAGCCACGTTCGCGAGGCAGTCGATCAAGAGGTCTGGCGCGACGCGCTGCTGCGCGACCTCGCGCATGAGGCGCGCGTCTATCCCGGCCGGGCGCCGCTCGGCTCGATCTTCTTCGGCGGCGGCACGCCGTCGCTGATGCCGCCGGAGACGGTGGCGGCGCTGATCGCGGCGGCCGAGCGGCATTGGGGGTTTGCCGACGGCATCGAGATCACGCTCGAGGCCAATCCGTCCTCCGTCGAGGCGGCACGTTTTGCCGATCTCGCCGCCGCCGGCGTCAACCGCGTCTCGCTCGGCCTGCAGGCGCTCGACGACGAGGTGCTGCGCTTCCTCGGCCGCGCCCACGGCGTCGCGGAGGGTCTCGCTGCCCTCGACACCGCCCAGCGCGTGTTCGAGCGGGTCAGCTTCGACCTGATCTACGCCCGGCCCGGCCAGAGCGCCGACGCGTGGGAGGCGGAACTGCGTCGCGCGCTCGGTTTCGGCACCGGCCACCTCTCGCTCTACCAGTTGACCATTGAACCCGGCACCCGCTTCGCAGCCCTCGCCGCGAAAGGCGAATTGCCGACTCTGGACCCGGACGAGGCGGCGTCGCTCTACGAGATGACCCAGGCGATCACCGGCACCGCCGGCCTCCCCGCCTACGAAGTCTCCAACCACGCGCGGCCCGGCGAGGAGAGCCGGCACAACCTCGCTTACTGGCGTTACAATCCTTATCTCGGCGTCGGCCCGGGTGCCCACGGCCGCCGCGGCCACGCGTCGACTCAGCGTCACAAGAAACCGGAAAACTGGCTGAAAGCGCTCGGACGCAACGGCCATGGCATCGTCGAAGAGGCGGCGCTCAGCGCCGACGACGAAGCGCTCGAGACTCTGCTGATGGGAATAAGGCTGCGCGAGGGCGTGACGCTGGCGCGGATCGAGCGGGCGCTGGATGCCAAGGGTCTAGCGCGGATGGAGCGGCAGGGCTTCGTCGAACGCCGCGACGGGCGACTGTTCGCCAGGTCCGATGGGATGCTGCTGCTGGACGGGATCCTGGCGGAGCTCGCCGCTTAAGCTCGTCCGCTCAGTCGAACTCGCGCGCCGCGGGGGAGACCACCTTGGTTCCGGTTGCAGTGACCTCGCGCACCTCGAGCGCGCGCTCGGCGACGCCGCCGGCGCCGAATCGGAAGGCGCCGTCGATGCCGGTGAAGCCGACACGATCGCGGAGTTCGCCTTCCGGGAACGGCCGGCCGAAGCGCCAGGTCTTGCCGACTCGGACGGCGAGCAGGACCGCGTCATAGCCGAGGCTTGCGAGCCGATAGGGATTGGCGCCGTAGCGCGCCCGGTAGCGGGTGCGTAGCTGCTCGAACATCGCATCCGACGGCGCCGCATACCAGGCGCCCCGCAGGCCCGGAGTCTTGCCGAGATCGGTCTCGGTCGACCAGAGTTCGGTGCCGAGGATTCTTGCGCTGCCGCTCGGGCCGTTGCGCAGGGTCGGTGCCGCGGTGATCGCGGTACGGCCGCTGTCGGCGATCACGATCGCGTCCCACGTCCCTTGCGTGTTGAGCTTGACGATGGCGCTGCGCAGCCCGGGAATGCCGCGATCGAAGCTCTGCATGCCGACCAGACGCCCGCCGCCGCGGTTGACCGCATCGATCATCGCCTGCCCGGCACGACGGCCGTACACTCCCGCCGGAGTCAGGGCCGCGAACCGCTCGACGCCTTCGCTGCGGGCGTAGCGGACCACGCGCGAAATCGACTGTGCCGGCGTGAAGCCCATCAGATAGGTGCCGGCGCCGGCAACGCTGGCATCGTTCGAGAAAGCGACGACAGGAATGCGGGCGCGGGACGCGATCGGCGCAGCCGCGCGCACGTCTTCCGCCAGAAGAGGTCCGAGAAAGAGGCGATTGCCGTCGGCGACGGCCTGATTGGCCGCGGTCTCGGCGCCTTTGGCGGTGTCGTAGACGGTGATCCGGATGCGATCGCCGCCGCTGTCGAGCAAAGCGAGATTGGCGGCGTTGGCGATCGATTGCCCGACTCCGGCATTGCCGCCGGTGAGCGGGACCAGCACGGCGATGCGATGGCGGTCCGCGTCCTGCGGCAGCCCGGTCGTGGTGTCCGGGCCCAACTCGGGCTCTTCGGTTTCCGGCCTGGTCGGCTCGGGCGGACGCCGAGGCCCGGCCGAAGGCACCAACTGACAGGCGGAAAGCGACAGCACGATCAACGATGCGCCAAGCGCGATGAACGACCGCCGCGCTTGCGGCCGGTATGTCTGCTCTGCCATGACCTCGTCCCTCATGCACACGCCCCTCGAACCCGGCCTCTATATCGTCGCGACGCCGATCGGCAATCTTTCCGATCTGAGCCCGCGCGCCGCGGCGACCCTGTCGGCCGCCGATCTGATCGCGGTGGAGGACAGCCGCGTCACCGCCAAATTGCTGAGCCATATCGGCGTGAAGCGGCCGATGGTGCCCTACCATGATCACAATGCCGACCGGGTACGCCCGGAGTTGCTCGCCCGCATGCGGGACGGCGCGGTTGCGCTCGTCTCCGACGCGGGCACGCCGCTCATCTCCGACCCGGGCTACAAGCTGGTGCGCGATGCCCGCGCGGCCGGCATCCCGGTCACCACCATTCCGGGCCCCTCGGCGGTCGTCTCGGCCCTGACGCTCGCCGGCCTGCCGACCGACCGCTTCCTGTTTCTCGGCTTCCTGCCGCCCAAAGGCGGGCCCCGCGCAAGTGCGATCGCCGAAGTGGCGGGCATCCGCGCCACCCTGGTTCTTTACGAAAGCGGCCCGCGGCTCGGATCGATGCTCCAGGCGCTCTACGACGGTCTCGGCGACCGCGAGGCAGCCGTGGTGCGCGAGATCAGCAAGAGATTCGAAGAGACCGCGACCGGCACCTTGTCGGAGCTCGCCGCGCGCTATGCCGACGCCCCGCCGAAGGGCGAGATCGTGATCGTCGTCGGACCGCCGGGCGCTGCCGAACCGGCCGGCGAGGCGGACATCGACGCGGCGCTGCGCGCGGCGATGGCGCAGCTGTCCCCGTCGCGGGCAGCGGCGGAGGTCGCGGAGCAGCTCGGCGTGCCGAAAAGGCTTGCTTACGAACGGGCGCTGAAGCTCAAATGAGCCGGCAGGAGGCGGAGCGCGGCGGCCGGAGGGCCGAGGCCCTGGCCGCCTGGTGGCTTCGCCTGAAATTGTGGACGATCCTCGCCCGGCGGGTGCGCACGCCGCGTGGCGAGATCGATCTGATCGCCCGGCGCGGCAATGTCCTCGCCTTCGTCGAGGTAAAGGCACGCGCCTCCGCCGCCGATGCCGATCTGGCACTCGACGAGTATCGCCTCCGCCGCGTCGCCGCGGCTGCCGAAGCGCTTGCGCCGCTTCACGCCCGTGCCGGCGACATCCTCCGCATCGACGCGATCTTCATCGTGCCGGGCCGATTGCCGCGCCATCTGGAGAATATCTGGCGCGGATGAACATCGGCGGCGGCGCGCCGTTCAGCCGCCATGTGGCACGAACAGACATGCAATCTCGGCAGCGACCGAAGCCTTCACGCCGCCCAGACCGGATCAGGACCCGATCTCGTCCTCATCCACGGCGCCCTCACCACCAGCCACGATTGGCGAACGAGCCCGGTGGCGCAGGCGCTCGCGCCGACGCACCGGGTCACGGCCGTCGATCGACCGGGCCATGGCCGCAGCCGCAGGCGGCGGTTCGAAGGCACGCCGCGCGACCAGGCCGATCAGATTGCGGAAGGGCTGGAACAGCTCGGCATCCGCCGCGCGATCGTCGTCGGGCACAGCTTCGGCGGCCTCGTCACCCTGGCACTGGCCGAGCGTCATCCGGATCTGTTCGCGGCGATGATATTGCTGTCGCCAATCGCCTTTCCGGAGCCGCGGCTGATGGAACAGCTTCTGCTCGCGCCGCGCGCCATACCGCTTGCCGGGCCGGCGCTCTCCCGCTTCGCCGAGGCGATGCGGCTGGATGCGATGGCCTTGCCGCTGTTCCACAAGATCATGTTCCACCCGCAGGACGTCCCCGCCGCATGGCACGAGACCTACCCGTTTGCCGACATCCTCGATCCGCAGGCGCTGGTCTTCGAGGGTGAGGATGCCGCCGCTACCCTGCCGCTTTCGGCCGGAGGCACGATCGCGATCGGCGAAATCCAGATCCCCGCGCAGGTGCTGATCGGCACATCGGACAAGGTCATCGACGAGACGCGCCAGGCGGCTGCGGTCGCCGCGCTCTTGCCCAAGGGGCGGATCGGGCGGATAGAAGGCGGCGGCCATATGATCCATCACACCCATCCCGACAGGATCCTGAGCGCGATCCGCGAAGCGAGCGCGACGCAGCCGGCGTGAGCGACATCCTCGTCATCGGCGGCGGCATCGCCGGCCTGTCGGCAGCCTCTGCGCTTGCGAAACACGCACGCGTGACGATCCTGGAGGGCGAGGACGCGCTCGGCTACCATTCCTCCGGCCGCAGCGTGTCGTTCAGCCATTACGGCATCGGCAATGCGGCGGTGCGCGGCCTCACCGCCTGGAGCCGGACCTTCTACGAACATCAGCCCGATGGCCTTTGCGACACCGCAATCGCCCGTACCGCCCCGTCGCTCTATGTGGCCCGCAAGGCGCAATTGCCTGCTCTCGAGGCTCTGCGCGCCGAAATGGATCGCTTCACCGATGCGATGCGCTGGCTCGATGAAGGCGAGATCCTCGATCTGTGCCCGGTGCTCCGGACCGGACCCAGCGGCGCAGTGAGAGCGATCCTCGATCCGACGAGCCTGAAGCTCGATGCCGATGCCCTCCTCCAGGCCCATGCCCGCGCATTGCGCCGCGCCGGCGGTTCGATCCTGACCGGCCGGCGGATCGCGTCGATCGAGCATCGTGCCGGCCGCTGGCAGGTGACCAGCGAGTCGGGCGAAAGCTGGTCGGCGCCGATCCTGATCAACGCCGCCGGCGCCTGGGGCGATCACCTGGCGGCGCTGGCCGGAGTGCGCCCGATCGGCCTCGCGCCCAAGCGCCGCACGATCATCGTCGTCGATCCCCCGCCGGAACTCGACGTATCGGCCTGGCCCTTCGTCCATACCGCCGCGAGCGATTTCTACATGCTGCCCGAGGCGGGACGGCTGCTGATCTCCCCGGTGGACGAGGTCGAGGACGGACCCGGCGACGCTCAGCCCGAAGACTATGACGTCGCCCTCGCCGCTCACCAGCTGGAGCAATATACCAGCCTGGCGGCCGGCCGGATCGCGCATCGCTGGGCGGGTCTCCGCTCCTTCGTCGCCGATCGCGTTCCGACCGCCGGCTTCGACGACGCGGCACCAGGCTTTTTCTGGCTGGTCGGCCAGGGCGGCTACGGCCTGCAGACCGCGCCCGCCATGGCGGCGATCGTGGAAGCGCTGATCACCGGCGGACGCTGGCCCGAGGGCCTCGGATCGTTCGGAATCGCGCCCTCTGTGGTGACGCCGGGCCGCCTCCGCGGCGGCACCACCACGGCGGAAGCCTCATGAGCCGCGGGACGCGCGAACTTCGTTCAGACCGCGTCCGGGTTCGTGCCTGTAGGTGTTGCATCCTTGCGAGTCGTCGAATGTTTCGGTCGGACCGGGAAAGGCGCTAGGGAGCGCGCATGCGCATAGACACTTCAGGCAGATGGCAGGAGTTGCCGGCCGACGAAATGGGCTACGGCCCCAATTTCTCCGTGCCGGAGGGGCCGCCACCGAAGCGATCCTGGTGGCGGCGCTGGCGGCTGAAGCATGTCGTGCTCGGCCTCACCGCTCTGTTCATGCTGATGGTCGCCTGGCTGGCGGTCACCGCGCCCCTGTCCAAGTCGCTGCAGCCGATCGCCGCGCCGAGCCTGACCCTCCTGTCGGTCGAAGGGGAGCCGATCGCGCGCCGCGGCGCCGACATTCGGGCGCCGGTGCGAATCGCCGATCTGCCCAAGCACGTGCCCAATGCCTTCGTCGCGATCGAGGATCGGCGCTTCCGCGACCATCTCGGCATCTCGCTGCGCGGCATCGCCCGCGCCGCCTGGCGCAATGCCGGCGCCGGCGGCGTGCGCGAGGGCGGCAGCACGATCACCCAGCAACTCGCCAAAATCTCGTTCCTCAGTTCCGAACGCACCGCCGCCCGCAAGGCGCAGGAGGTGCTGATCGCCTTCTGGCTCGAAGCCTGGCTGACCAAGGACGAGATCCTCGAACGCTATCTGTCGAACGTCTATTTCGGCGACAACACCTATGGCCTGAGGGCCGCTTCCGAACATTATTTCAGCGTGCCGCCGGAGAAGCTGACGATCGCCCAGGCGGCGATGCTCGCCGGCATGGTCAAGGCCCCATCGCGGCTGGCCCCGACTCGCAATTACGACCAGGCACGGCAGCGCGGCCGGGTGGTGATCGCGGCGATGATCGAGCAGAATCTGCTGACCCCGGCGCAGCGCCGCAGCCTCAAGCCGGCGCGGCTCAAGGTCGAGCCGCAGCGGGAAGTGCCGACCGGAACCTATTTCGCCGACTGGGTCCTGCCCGCCGCCCGTGCCCGCGGCGCCGCCGAGGAAGAAGGCTATGGCGCCCAGGAGGTGCAGACGACGCTCGAGGCGCGGCTGCAGAAAGCGGCGCTGCAGACGGTGCGCCGTGCCGGCCTCGGCAAGGCGCAGGTCGCCCTGGTCGCGATGCGGCCCGACGGCCGGGTCGTCGCGATGGTCGGCGGCAAGGATTATCGCAAGAGCCCGTTCAACCGCGCCACCCAGGCGCGGCGCCAGCCCGGATCGACGTTCAAATTGTTCGTCTATCTCGCCGCTTTGCGTGCCGACATGGATCCCGACGATCCGATCGAGGATACGCCGCTCCGCATCGGCGACTGGCAGCCGAAGAATTACGGCAACGCCTATCGCGGCACGATGACGGTGAAGGATGCGCTGGCCGTGTCGAGCAACGTCGCGGCGGTGCGGCTGGCGCAGCGGGTCGGCATGGACAAGGTGGTTCGCGCGGCGCGGGATCTCGGCGTCACCAGCCCGCTCAATCCCAATCCGAGCCTTGCCCTCGGCACTTCGGGTGTCACCCTGCTCGAAATGACCTCGGCCTATGCGGCGATCGCCGCCGGCGCCTATCCGGTGCGGCCGCGCGGGCTCGACGATCCCGACAAGCCGTGGTGGCAGCGCATGTGGGACAGTTCGGTCGCCGGCGCCTCGCGGGATTCCCATTTCGACGAGATGAAGGAGATGCTCGGCGGCGTCGTCCAGCAGGGCACCGGCCGGGCCGCGGCGCTCGAGGTCCCGGTCTACGGCAAGACCGGCACCAGCCAGGCCAATCGCGACGCTCTGTTCATCGGCTTCACCGACGATCTCGTCGTCGGTGTCTGGGTCGGCAACGACGACAACAGCCCGCTCGGCAACGTCGCCGGCGGCGGCCTTCCGGCGCGCATCTTCCGGGATTTCACCGCCCAGGCCACCGGCAGCCGCCCTGCCCGGCCGGCCGCACCGGCGATCGCGACGCCGCCCGAAGTCGACGACGGCAACATGATTGGCGGCAACTTCACCATTCCGGTCGAAGGCATGGGCATCGATCTCGGCGTCGGCGTCGACGGCAATGGATTGACGGTGCGGGTGGATCCTTCCGCGGAGGGCGGCTTCCCGGCCGATGGCGGCGACGGCCCCTATCCGGAGGACGAGGGCGGACCGATCATCGACCTGCCGCCACCGCCGTCGAACGTTCGCGTCCGCCCGGCGCCGCCGCGCGGGGAGCCCGCCGATGGCGGCGAGGACGAAGAAGGGTTCTGAGCTCCTGAAGCGAGCTGGACCAGCAGCAAAAAGCCCTCCCCGCGGAAGCGGAGAGGGCTTTGTTGAACTCGCGAGGGCTTCAGCGGGTCGCGGTGGTCCTGCCGCGGCGCTTCTCGAGCACCTTCTTCGCCACCCAGGCACCGCCGACGACCAAAGCGAGGGGACCCGCGCCACGGCGAGCGAGCGCGCTCGCGCCGACGCCGATCAGGGCCCCTTTGAGGCCTTCATTGCCGTAGCGCTCGCCGACCCGCGAACCCACATATCCACCGAGAAGCTTGCCGATCATAGACTGTCTCCAACATTGATTTGCAGCAAGAGCGAGGCTGAAGCAGCTTTGTTCCGCGCGCGGGCTCAGCCGAGAAACAGCTCGGCGGCGGCTTCGACGATCGCATCGACGTCCAACCGGTAGGCGCGGTAGAGATCATCGAGCGTGCCGGTCTGGCCGAAGCGGTCCACCCCGAGCGGGCTGACCCGCTGGCCGCGGACGCCGCCGAGCCACGACAAGGCGGCGGGTGCGCCGTCGAGCAGGGTGACGAGGCCGGCGCCGGGGGCAAGCGGCGCAAGCAAGCGCTCGACGTGCGCGGGCGTCGCGCCCTTCCCTGTCCAACGTCCGGCGGTGCGTGCGCTCCAGCCTCGGTGGAGGAGATCGGGTGAGGTGATCGCCAGCAGGCCGAGGCCGGGCACATCGTCGCGCAGAGCCTCCCAGGCGGCGAGCGCCTCGGGCGCCAGCGCACCGGCGTAGACGAGCGCGGCCTCGGCGTCTTCAGCCGGAGGACGGAGCCAATAGCCGCCGGCGATCGCGTCCGCCTTCCAGCTGTCGTCGGCGCGGTCGATCTGGCGGATGGTGCGGGTGGTGAGGCGCAGATAGACGCTCTCGCCATCCTCGCGCTGCATCAGCCGGAACGCCTCCTCCATCAGCAGCGCCAGTTCGTCGGCGAAGGCGGGCTCATAGTGGCGCAGCCCGGGCTGGCCGAGCGCGATCAGGGGCGGGTTGATCGACTGGTGGGCGCCGCCCTCCGGCCCCAAGGTCAGGCCGGACGGCGTCGCCACGAGCAGAAAGCGGGCATCCTGGTAGCAGGCGTAGTTCAGCGCATCGAGGCCGCGGGCGATGAACGGATCGTAGACGGTGCCGATCGGGAACAGCCGGTCGCCGAACAGATCGCCGGCAAGGCCGAGCGCGCCGAGCATCAGGAACAGGTTGTTCTCGGCGATGCCGAGTTCGACATGCTGGCCGGCGGCGTGGCCGCTCCATTTCTGCGCCGACGGGATCTTCGCCGCGGCAAACACGTCGGCGAGCTCCTGGCGGCGGAACAGGCCGCGCTGATTTACCCAAGCGCCGAGATTGGTCGAGACGGTAACGTCGGGCGAGGTGGTGACGATGCGATCGGCAAGAGGGCCGCCGATCCGCGACAGATCGAGCAGGATGCGGCCGAACGCCGCCTGGGTCGACTGCTCCTCGCCGGTCGGAACCGGGATCACCGGAACCTCGGCGACATCCCAGACGCGGGGGCGTTTCTCGCGGGCGATGCGGCTGCCGGCGACCGCAGCCTGCGCGGCGGCGGCGGCATTGTCGCCGAGCCCGGCCCACGGCTCCCACTCCGCGCCGTCCGCAATCCCCATGCGCTCGCGCAGAGCATCGATCTGCCCCGGGTTCATCAGCCCGGCATGATTGTCCTTGTGGCCGGCGAACGGCAGCCCGTAGCCCTTGACGGTGTAGGCGATGAACAGGGTCGGCACGTCGTCCGCCGCGCGATCGAACGCCTCGACCAAGCTCGCCATGTCGTGGCCGGCGAGATTGGTCATCAGCGCCTGCAGCGCATCGTCGTCACGCGAGGCCAGGAGCGGCGCCACCGCGTCGCCGAGATCGCGCGCCAGGCGCTCGCGCCAGGCACCGCCGCCCAGGTAGGTGAGCGCGGCATAATCGGCATTGCCGCAGGCATCGATCCAGTCGCGCAGCGCCGCCCCGCCCGGCTCGGCGAACGCCGCTTCCATCAGCGTGCCGTGCTTCAGGGTGACCACCCGCCAGCCGCAGCTGGCGAAGATCTCGTCGAAGCGGCTGAACATTCGATCGGCGGTGGTCGCGTCGAGCGACTGGCGGTTATAGTCGACGATCCACCAGCAATTGCGGATGTCGTGCTTCGAAGCCTCGATCAGGCATTCGTAGATATTGCCCTCGTCGAGCTCGGCGTCGCCGAGCAGGGCGACCATGCGTCCGGTGTCCGCCGGCGCGATCATGCCGTGGGCGAGCATGTAATCCTGAACCAGGCTCTCGAAGGCGGTGATCGCGACGCCGAGGCCGACCGAGCCGGTCGAGAAATCGACCGGGATCCGGTCCTTGGTCCGGCTCGGATAGGATTGCGCGCCGCCGAGCCCGCGAAACGCCTCGAGCTGGGCCCGGCTCTGGTTGCCGAGCAGATAATGAATGGCGTGCAGCACCGGCCCCGCATGCGGCTTGACCGCGACGCGGTCGTTGGGGCCGAGCGCATGGAAGTAGAGCGCCGCCATGATCGCCGTCATCGACGCGCACGACGCCTGATGGCCGCCGACTTTCAGCCCGTCGGGCGAGGGGCGAAGGTGGTTGGCATTGTGGATCGTCCATGCGGACAGCCAGCGAAGACGATCGTCGAGCAGGCGCAGCGCTTCGAGATCGGGGGCGGAGCGGGTGGTGGAAGCGGTGTCGGGCATGGGGGCGCCTTACTGCCCCAAGGTGGGGGCCGCATAGAGGGAACTCCCCTCCCTGAAAGGGAGGGGCTGGGGGTGGGTGCGCGGAGCGCCGTTTCCTGATACTTTCGTCGCATGCGCAGACGCATCGATCCTGCTAGCACGCAGCGAGCTCGTGCGCTCCGTACCGGAGCCACCGAGCAGGAAAGGTCGCTCTGGCGCTCGATCTCGCGCTACCGCCCCAAGTTCACGCGCCAGCTTCCGATTGGCCCGTTCATCGCTGATTTGGCCTGCCGGGAGGCGCGGCTGGTCGTCGAAATCGATGGCACGCAACATTGCGACAGTGCGGAAGACGTGCACCGGACTGCCTATTTGCACGCGCAGGGCTGGACTGTGATCCGTTTCTGGAATTCCGAGGTCAACGACAATCCGGATGGCGTTGTCGAAGCGATACTCGCGAAAGCCGCCGAGTGCCTCGGCGGCACCCACCCCCTGCCCCTCCCTTCCAGGGAGGGGAGAAAGCGCCGGCGGCGTACCAGTTGACGTTTCTACAAAGACAGCAATTTCAGCGGGTTCTCGACCAGTTTTTTCATGTCCTGGAGGAAGCTCGCCGCATCCCAGCCGTCGACGACGCGGTGGTCGCAGGAGAGGGAGAGGTTCATGCGCTTGCGGATCTCGAGGTCGCCGTCGACGACCACCGCTTTCTCCTCGAGCTTGTTGACCGCGATGATCGCCACTTCGGGGCGGTTGATCACCGGTGTCGAGGTGATGCCGCCCATCGGTCCGAGGCTGGAGATGGTGATGGTGGATCCGGACAGCTCGTCGCGGCTGGCCTTGCCGGTGCGGGCGGCCTCGGCGAGGCGAAGGATCTCGCCGGCGATTTCCCACACGCTCTTGGTCTCGGCGCTGCGGATCACCGGCACCATCAGCCCGTTCGGGGTCTGGGTGGCCATGCCCATGTTCACCGCGCCGGAGCGATAGACGACATTCTCGTCGTCATCGTAGCGGGCGTTGATTTGCGGATAGTCGGCGAGCGTCTTCGCCATCGCCGCGATCAGGAAGGGCAGCATCGTCAGCTTCGGGTTCGATCCCCGATCGGCATTCATCATCGCCCTCGTCTGTTCGAGCGCGGTGACGTCGAACTCCTCGACCAGGGTGAAATGCGGGATGCGGCGCTTCGCCTCAGCCATGTTCTCGGCGATCTTGCGGCGGAGGCCGACCACCTTCACCGCTTCGTCCTGCCGACGCGGCGCGCCGCTGCGCGCGACCGCGCCATTATTGTAGAGCAGGTAGGCGTCTAGATCGGCGTGGCGGATGCGATCGGAGGTGGTCTTCACCTCGGCGAGGTCGACGCCGAGATCGCGAGCGCGCTGACGAACCGCCGGAGAGGCGAGGACTTGCGGCCTCCTCGCGCCTTCCCCACCGCCCTCGCTCGCCCCGAGCGAAGTCGCGGGGCGTTCTTCGGCGTCTGTTGACGGAAGCTGAGCGTCTGCTGAAGGCTGCGTTGAGGAACCGGCGACGAACGGCTCTTGCGAGGATTTTGCTTCTGCGGGCTCCTCCGCCGTACTCGGCACGGCGGCCTCCTGCGCCTGCGTCGGCGCAATCAGCCCGTCGGCCAGAGCCACCGTGTCTATGCGCTCGCCGGCCTCCGTCTCGGTGCCATCCTGCTTCGCACCGGAAACGGCATCTGCCTCGGTCTCGAACACGACCAGCACCGAGCCGATCGCGATCTGGTCGCCGACCTCGCCCGCCACTTCGACGACCCGGCCCGCGACCGGAGATTCCATCTCCACTGTCGCCTTGTCGGTCATCATGTCGGCGATCTGCTGGTCCTCCTTGACCATGTCACCGACCTTGACGTGCCAGGCGACGATCTCGGCCTCGGCGATGCCTTCACCGATGTCGGGGAGCTTGAATGCGAAGCGCGCCATGACCGATCAGACCTCCAGAGCTTTCTTGATCGCGGTGCCGATGCGGATCGGCCCGGGAAAATAGGCCCATTCCAGCGAATGGGGATAGGGCGTGTCGAAGCCGGTCGCCCGCTGGACCGGCGCTTCGAGATGGTAGAAGCAGCGTTCCTGGACGAGCGCGGAGAGCTCGCCGCCGAAGCCGCCGGTGCGGGTCGCCTCGTGGACGACGACGCAGCGCCCGGTCTTCTTCACCGAGGCTTCGATCGTGTCCATGTCGATCGGCAGGATGGTGCGAAGATCGATCACCTCGGCATCGATCCCTTCGGCCTCGATCGTCGCGAGCACGACGTGGACCATGGTGCCGTAGGCGACCACGGTCACCGCCTCGCCCTCGCGGACAACCGCCGCCTTGCCGAGCGGCACCGTATAATGGCCCTCCGGCACTTCCGCCTTGGGGTGCTTGGCCCAGGGCGTCACCGGACGATCGAAAAAGCCGTCGAACGGGCCGTTGTAGATCCGCTTGGGCTCGAAGAAGAGCACCGGATCGGGATCCTCGATCGCCGCGATCAGCAGCCCCTTGGCATCGTAGGGGTTGGACGGAATCACCGTCTTGAGGCCCGCGACGTGGGCGAACAGGCTTTCCGGCGACTGGCTGTGGGTCTGGCCGCCGAAGATGCCGCCGCCATAAGGCGAGCGCACCGTCAGCGGCAGGGTCCATTCGCCGGCAGTGCGATAGCGCATCCGCGCCGCTTCCGAGACCAATTGGTCGAAGGCAGGATAGATGTAGTCGGCGAACTGGATTTCGGCGACCGGGCGCAGGCCGTAAGCGGCCATGCCGATCGCGGTGCCGATGATCCCGTTTTCCGAGATCGGCGTATCGAAGCAGCGGCTCCTGCCATATTTCTTCTGCAGATGCTCGGTCGCGCGAAACACGCCGCCGAAGAAGCCGACATCTTCGCCCATCGCGACGACGCGGTCGTCGCGTTCCATCATCACGTCGTGAGCGCTGTTGATCGCCTGGATCATGTTCATGATCGTCATTTGCGCTTCGCCTCCAGCTCGGCGACCATCTGCGCCTGCTGTTCCCTGAGGTGCCACGGCATCTCCTCGAACACGTCCTCGAACATCGTGGTGACGTCCTGCGGGAATTCGATCGAGGAGGTGACCAAAGTCCCCTGCTTTTCCGCCTCGCGCTGGGCGGCGCGGACTTCGGCTTCGACCGTTTCGAGCAGATCGCTTTCGCGGGTCTCGTCCCATTCGCCGAGCAGGACGAGATGCTGCTTCAACCGGGCGATCGGATCGCCGAGCGGCCAGGCTGCGCCGGCATTCTTGGGCCGGTAGGCCGAGGGATCGTCGGAGGTCGAATGACCCTCGACTCGGTAGGTGAACATTTCGATCAAGGTCGGCCCGAGGTTGAGGCGAGCGCGGTCGGCGGCCCAGCGGGTCGCCGCGAACACCGCCAGCGGATCGTTGCCGTCGACGCGCAGGCCGGCGATGCCGTAGCCGACCGCACGCGCCGCGAAGGTGGTGAGCTCGCCGCCGGCGATGCCGGAGAAGGACGAGATCGCCCACTGATTGTTGACGACGTTGAGGATGACCGGTGCGCGATACACGCCCGCGAAGGTGACCGCGGCATGGAAATCGCCCTCCGCGGTGGAGCCGTCGCCGATATAGGCCGAAGCGATGCGGCTGTCGCCGCGGATCGCCGACGCCATCGCCCAGCCCACCGCCTGCGGATATTGGGTCGCGAGATTGCCCGAGATGGTGAAGAAGCCATATTCACGGGAGGAATACATGATCGGAAGCTGCCGGCCCTTCAACGGATCGGCACGGTTCGAATAGACCTGGCACATCATGTCGCGCAGCGGATAGCCGCGGGCGACGAGGATTCCCTGCTGGCGATAGGTCGGAAAGGTCATGTCGTCGCGGTCGAGCGCGTGGGCGGCGGCGACCGCCACTGCCTCCTCGCCGGTCGACTTCATGTAGAAGCTGGTCTTGCCCTGACGCTGGGCGCGGTACATGCGATCGTCGAAGATCCGCACCGTCACCATGTCGCGGTAAATGCGCCGCAGCTGATCCGGATCGAGCCGCGGATCCCACATCCCGACCGCCCTGCCCTCGTCGTCGAGCACCCGGACGAGCGAGTAGACAAGCTCGTGCGTCTCTGCGGGCGATGCGGACACGTCCGGCTTGCGGACGCTGCCCGCGGGCGGGATCGCTATGTGGCTGAAGTCGATCTCGTCGCCCGGGCGCGCATTCGGCTCGGGCACGTGCAGGGAGAGCGCCGGCCGGTTGGGGCGCTCGATATCGCTGGTCATCCTCTCTCCTCTACCGTCGCGCTGGATGGACGCGCCGGCCTTTTTGATCGTGGCGCGCCTCTAACCGATAATGCTCGGCCTTGCCAGCCGGGCCCGATGTCAGATCCGGCGAGATTCCGGCCGCGAACTGCGTTACGGATCGGCGCAACCAAAGCAGGGGCCTGAAGCATGCGCTTTCGACACGTCGTTCCGATTCTCCTGGCGCTCCCGCTCGCCGCCTGCGCCGGCGGGCATGAGCGGGAATCCACCTACAACCGTGCGGAGGCTCAAGCCGTGGATCCGACACCCGCCGCGCCCGACGTCTACGTCATGCGTCATCTCGAAAAGGGCGACGGCGTCGACCCGGGGCTTTCCCCCGAAGGGCTTCGGCACGCCGAGGACCTGCTCGCCTTCTTCGCCGCCGATCCGCCCAAGGCGATCTACGTCAGCACCACCCGCCGCGCTCGCGAGACCGCGACGCCGCTGGCGTCCACCCTGGGCCTGCCGCTCAAGACCTACGACCCCGCCGATACCGCCCGGCTCGTCGCCGAAGTGGCGCGCGAGCCCGGCCCGGTGCTGATCATCGGCCACAGCAACACCGTACCGGAAATCGTCGAGAAGCTCGGCGGCGCCCGCCCGGAGCCGCTCAGCGAGAGCGAATTCGGCGACGTCTGGCATGTGGCCGGCAGCGATCATCGGGTCGAGAAACGACGGCTGGGGCAATAAGAGCGGCGCTGCCGCCATCGAACGGATGAAGGCAATGGACAGGGTACGGAGTGCGGCCTGCGCCTGCGGACAATTGACGGCAACCTGCACCGGCGAGCCCGTGCGAAACTCGGTCTGCCACTGCCTCTCCTGCAAGCGGAGGACCGGCAGCGCCTTTGCGTGGAACGCGACCTTCGCCGATGCGCAGGTGGCGGTGGCGGGCGAGAGCCGCAGCCGGTTTCGCCACAATGCGGAAGGCCGCTGGAGCCGGACCGATTTCTGTCCGGACTGCGGATCGACAATCTTCTACCGTATCGAGGGGCGCCCGGGGATGGTCACGATTCCGGTCGGCGCCTTTGCCGAAGTGGATTTTCCGGAGCCGACCGTCTCGGTCTACGGCGAGCGGCGTCATCCGTGGGTGCGGCTGGAGACGGCAGGCGCCCTCAGCGAGGAATGAATGCGGCGGGGAGCCGAGGCTCCCCCGCCTTTCCCCCCGGACGCTTACAGGTCGACGCAGGCCGCGATCGATTCGAGCTTGCGGATGCGCTCCTTGAGATCGGCCATCTCGATCAGCTCGGTCATGCTGCCCCCGGTGGAATGCCGCGGCGCTGCGCCGAGTTCGAGCCGCTTGAGATCGAGCCAGCCCTGCCAGGCCTTGAGGCACGCGAGCAGGGTCAGGCCAAGACCGATCAGAGCGACTGTGGAGAGGGCTGCAAGGGTGATCATGCCGGACATGTCTCTTCTCCCGAATTGAACGTCAGCGCAGCCGGTCGATTTCGTCAGCGAGGCGGCGGTTCGAGCCCGCGACGTAGGAATCGACCTCGATCATGCGACGGTCGATGTCGCGCATCTGCTCCTGATAGTCGCGCGCCGACATGCGGGGCGCCTTGTACGCATCGTGATCGGCGAGGCTCGCGGGCTTCTTGTCGGCGATGAGGGCCGCGATGCCGTAGGCGAGCAGGGTCCACGGAAAGGCACCGAGCAGAGTGATCAAGACGATGCCGACGCGGACCAGGGTGGCATCCCAGCCGGTCATGTTCGAGATGCCGGCGCAGACGCCGAGGAGCTTGCCGTTGCGGCGGTCGAGACGGAAGGTGCGTTTCACTTGATCCTCCTGAGGCTTTCCTGGTTCCGGTCTTCGAGGCCGGATTGAAGGGGGTCGGCGGCGAGTGCGCGCCAGTTGGGATTGTCAGCGCCGACGATCCGTTCGACGGTGATCACCCGGTCTTCGAGGCGGCGGGCAAGGTCGTAGAGATCCTCGATCAGCTTCTCGTCGTCGGTGGTAAGGGTCGCCGCGGTCTTCCAGCGCGTGAGGTAATGCAGGATCAGCCACGGCAGACCGATGAAGATCGCCGGGATGACGATGATCTCGGAGCCCATCGGTCAGGCCTCCGGGCCTGCGGCGAGCCGCGCCTTCATCGCCGCCAGCTCGGCATCGACCTTGTCGGCGTTGCGAAGTTCGGCAATCTCGTCCTCCAGGCTCTGCGGCGGTGCGCCCAGCGCGAGCGCATCGGCGCGCGCCTCGGCGAGGTCGGCGTGGCGTTCGAGCTGGTCGAAGCGCGAAAAGGCTTCGTCGACCCGCGGCCCGGCATAGACTTCCCGCATCCGCACCCGGTTCTGGGCGCTTTCGAAGCGGCTCTGGATCGCATTCTGACGCACCCGGGCATCGCGCAGCTTGGTCTGCAGCTTGGCGATGTCGCCTTCCGAGGCACGCAGTCCGTCGTCGAGCATCTCGATTTCCTGGGCGAGGCTGTCGGCAAGGTCGGCCGCTTTGTTCTTCTCCTGGAGCGCGCCCTTGGCGAGGTCTTCGCGACCTTTGGACAGCGCCAGCTCGGCCTTTTCGGTCCAGCTGTCCTGCAGCTTGTGCAGGCGGGCGATCTGGCTGCGCATCTCCTTCTGGTCGGCGATCGTCCGGGCGGCGGACGCACGCACTTCGACGAGCGTCTCCTCCATCTCCATGATGATCATCCGGATCATCTTGGCCGGGTCTTCCGCCTTGTCGAGCAGATCGGCGAAGTTCGCGGCGACGATGTCGCGGGTGCGCGTGAAGATGCTCATCGGCAGATCCTTGAAAGTCTGGCTTGGCGGCTCGGGGCGGCGTGGACCGCCGGGGCGCGGAGGTGGCTGGAGCCGCTGCGGCGGCATCGGCACCAGATCCTCGCGGCGGACATGGATCGGCTCAGCCATGGACGATTGCCTCCGCATCGATCGCGGCGACCTGGACGGGCGCGGTCTGGACGGCCACCGGTGCCGCATTTGCGGCGACACGGACCGGGCCGGCAGCGGCGGCGAACGCGGTGGCGGTGAGGACGATGGCGGCAGCGGCGGCGATCACACCCTGCTTGAGATTGTCGAGGTCGAACATGGCTTGGCTCCCTAGATCCTGTTGCGAACCGCCTCGCGGCGGGTTGCCAACAGAATTACAAGGCCCGTGCCAAGTGCGGAGAATGGCGGTTTTCCGCCATTAATGCCCGAAGAACGTGGATTGCCGCAGCCGTACAGATACCGACTGTTGGTGTATCACGCCAACTTTCAGCGGGCGCCGATCGCGCCGACCGCAGGTCAGCCGTACGTACGGGCGCGGGTGACGATGCGGCGAAGGCTGGAGCGGCGGTGGCGCGGCCCTCGCGTCGCGTCGAGCAGCTTGCCGCCGGCCATGAACACGGCCCCGGTGCAGGCCGCGAACAGCAGGTAACCGAGAACTCCGGGATATTTCTGCAGATAGACGAAGCCGCGGGTAACGGCTCCCACCGCCAGTGCGTAGATGATGGCGAACGCTTCGAGGCGGGTCTTGATGACGAAGAGACGCGCGATCCTGCTGAACATGCGCGCAGCCAAGCAAGAGCTGGGCCATTGGCGGATTTGCGCCAATCCCGATCCGCGACCGTTAGGAATTTGTAAACCATACCGACAGGAAAGAAGATGGCCGGCAGCCGGTGGGCTCGCGCCTCCCCTCTCTCCCACGGCAGGATACACTTCCGAGCCCTGCCTGCCCGATCGCCGATTGCCTGCTGCCGCCTGATGATCACCGGCCATTCGTCTCGCTTGGCGGATGCCCCAGTTCGTCGATGAACGTCAGGAAGGCTGGGTAGAGCAGATCGTTCGCATGTTCCGTCACGTGGTACGAGTCGAAATACAGGGGGCGATCGCCGCGATAGGCGTCACAAACGCTGGCTGGGCACAGCGCAGGAAAGGGATCCCACACTGCCGCTCTCGGTAGAACCGCCCCAAGCTCTCGATATTCGGCCAGCATGACGGCCCGGGAGGCTGAAAATTCCCGTTCCGGAACCCTGAAGCCGCCGCGGCAATCGGGATTGGCGCGATTGAACCAGTCCGAGCAGCGATACGGCATCGCCCTGAACACCGGCCTGGGCGCCTCGAACACGAGGATCGCGCCTCGCCGAGCGAGCGGAAGCAGAAGGGCCAGCGCCCGGCGACGGGACATCGCCGCCGCCGCCGGCCGCGCCGGTAGCGGGATAATTCCCCTTGGCCGGTCCGGATCCAGGCGATCGATCCGCAGCGACGCCATCACCACCACGTCGCCGGGTGCTACCGATCTCGAAAGCGTAGCGATGACGGAGCGGTGAAAGGCTTCGCACCCGGCCTGCTGCGGGGCGATCGGGGCGATATAGGGGAACGGGCATCCGTTGCGATGAAATATCGCCGCAGGAGCACCGCGCCCGGCGGCGTATCGCGCAGCCATGCTCCCATAGGACCATGCGTAAGAATCGCCGACCACGAATAGACGGGCTCGTCCGGGCTTGCCGGGGCAACGAGGGGACCAGCGTTCGACGGTGCCGCCAGCGAGTGGCTCCACAAGGCTGCTGCTGGCGCAGGCCCCCGCCCGAAAAGTCCGGTCAGCCAGCAGCCCGTAATGCATCCGGCTGAGCGTTATTGAACGCTCGGCGTGGAAGACGGTGAAGACGACACACGCGCAGACCAGCAAGGCGACGCTTCCTGCCAGGACCACCTGCAACGGAAACGTGTAGGTCTCGCGGCGCTTCGCTCGAAACGGCTGCTCCACGAAATGGTAGGAAAGGAGGCCGAGAACCGCCGTCAGGACAAGGGCGATAACGAGCGGAATTCCGCCTTCTAGCCCTATCGTCCAACGCAGCAGCACGATTACCGGCCAATGCCACAGATACAGGGAGTAGGACGCCCTGCCGACGTAGGTGGCCGCTTTCGTCTCCAGCCAGATCGGCGGCATGTATCCCGGCCGCGCCACCACGAGCATCAGGAGGATCATGGCTGCAACAACCGCGCCGATAGTGATTCGAGGCGCCGCCTGGAGCCACGGCAAGGTGATCAACGCTCCCAGCATTGCGATCGAAAATAGGTACGCGCACCAGCGAGCCGGCAGTCCTGCGGACTTTGCAGCCTCTTGCCAACCCGGCAACCCGATCGCGAGCAACACTCCGGCAGCAAGCTCCCAAAATCTCGACGGCATCAGGTAGAAAGCGAGGTTCGGCGCCGAGGCGTAGAGGTGGGTGGAAAGAAGCAGCGAAGCGAAGCCGAGCGCACCGATCGACAGCGCAAGCCGGCGTCTTCCTTGTTTCTGATCCCCTCCTGACCAGAGCCAGATGAGGAAGGGCAAGACGAGATAGAATTGCTCCTCCACGCCCAAGGTCCAGGTGTGGAGGAACGGATTGCGCTCCGAACTTCCGCCGAAATACGCCTGACTGAGGAAGGCGAGGACTATGTTGGCGCCTCCCACGGCTGCGCCGACGGCAACGCCCCTGCTCGCGGTCATCACGCTGGCTGCCGGTATGAACAGGACGGAAAAGACGGACGTGACTGTGAGCATGACGACGAGCGCCGGAACGATCCGGACGACGCGACGTGCGTAGAATCGCGCCAGTGTCGTGCGCAGCCGACCGGATTGGGCGTCGATAAACGATCTTGTGACGACGAACCCGGAGATGACGAAGAAAATGTCGACACCAAGATACCCGCCCGGAAAGAACCTCGGACGCAAGTGGAACAGGATCACGGCGAGGACGGCAATCGCGCGAAGCCCGTCGATACCGGGTATGTAGCGCCCGGCGCCTTCGATCGTCGTCTCGGCGCCAGCCACCTTCATGGCGACCTCCTAACTTGAACGGCGAAGCCGATCGGGCGGCGCTTCATCGTCGGACAGTCGACTGCGGCCCCGGCGGCATCCGTGGCGTCAGACCGTGACCATGTCGTAGACGATCACCCTGCCCCACAAGCGGCTGCACTCGGCGACGAAGGACTGGTGGATGGGATGATCCTGATAGGTCTTCTGGTCTTCGACGCTGTCGAAGACCATCAGCTCCGACACATCGAAGCTGGAATCGACGACGTCCCGCTGTTCGGTCGAGGCCGGCACGCCGATCTGGAGATCGCGGATGACGGGGATCGCCCGGAGCGTGCGCAGGCCGGCGATCAGAGCGTCGCGGTCTTCGGCCGATTCGGGCCGTTTCAGCCAGAAGAAGACGTGATGGACGATCCTGCTGCCGGCCTGTGCCGGCGCCGCCGCGGCGGGGGTGCCCGAGAGCATGGCGGCGCCGCCAAGCGCCACCGCCTTTACGACGTCTCTTCGTTCGACCGACATGCTGCGTCCCCACGGTTGCGGCCGTGGGCATAAAGCTATCGGTGCGGCAACGACAATCCCCATGGCTCAGCCGCCGCTTCCTTGTCTCTCGGCCACGTCAGACGCCACCAACGAGAAAGAAGCCCGAAAACAGCATCCTGATTCCATGTCGTGGAGCCAAGCGGCTTACGAGCCGTTGACCGCCCTTGGCGCGCCGCTAAGCGTTGCCGAATGAGATGAAGAGGGAGGATTATATGCGTGTTATCTTGATCGCCGGCCTGGCGCTGGCGACCGCCGCTTGCGGCGGTGGCGACAATCAGGCGGACGTCAACCAGGCGAACACCCTGACGACCGAAAACATCATGGTCGATGACAATCTGTCCATGGACGCAAACGGTTCGATGGGCGCCATGCCGGGCATGGACGCGAATGCGACCATGGACGCCAATACTCAGAATTTGATGGCGCAGGACGCCAACACCAACGATCCCGACACCAATCTCGCCAACGGCCTCTGAGCCGCAGACGGATTCGGTTGCGCAGCCGCCGTTCGGCGGACCGCGCAGAAAGAAGCGCCCGCCTGTGCTGCGGGCGCTTTTTTTCGCCTGCCGATCCCGGCCATGCCGACTTGTCATCGCAAGTGCGCGGAGAAGCGCATAAGGCATTCCGCACACCCATTTGCGTAGCGGAGGATTGCCGATGAACGTCGCCGACACCATCGTGGAGATGCTTGAAGAAATCGGCGTCGAGCGGATCTATGGGATCGTCGGCGACAGCTTGAACGGTCTGACCGAGGCGATCCGGCGGCGCGGCAAGATCGAATGGGTGCACATGCGGCACGAGGAGGCGGCGGCCTTCGCCGCCGGTGCCGAGGCGCAACTGACCGGCCGGCTCGCCGTCTGCGCGGGTTCCTGCGGGCCCGGCAACCTGCATCTCATCAACGGCCTCTACGATTGTCACCGCAGCGGCGCACCGGTGCTCGCCATCGCCGCCCACATTCCAAGCGCGGAAATCGGCAGCGGCTATTTCCAGGAGACCAAGCCGGAGCGGCTGTTCGCGGACTGCAGCCATTATTGCGAGCTGGTGTCGAGCCCGAAGCAGATGCCCCGCACGCTCGAGCTCGGCATCCGCGCGGCGGTCGGCAAGGGCGGTGTCTCCGTGCTCGTCATCCCGGGCGATGTCGCGCTCGAAAAGGCGTCCGACACGAAGTCGGCGGGGATTTCCGGCCTGCTCCCGCCCTCCCCGCGCATTGCCCCTGCACCCACGGACATCGATCGTCTGACGGCCATGCTCAACGAGGCGAAGTCCGTCACCCTGCTCTGCGGGCGCGGCTGCCGCGGCGCCCATGGCGAATTGCTGGAGCTTGCCGACGCGCTCGGCGCGCCGATCGTCCATGCACTTGGCGGCAAGGAGTTCGTCGAGCCCGACAACCCTTTCGATGTGGGGATGACGGGCCTGATCGGCTTCTCGTCGGGCTATCGCGCAATGCTGAAATGTGACATGCTGCTGATGCTGGGCACCGACTTCCCTTATCGGCAATTCTATCCCGACGACGCCCGCATCGCGCAGATCGACATTCGTCCCGAGCATCTCGGCCGCCGCTGCCGGCTCGATCTCGGGCTGGTCGGAGATGTCAAAGAAACGGTCCGGCAGTTGCTGCCGCATCTGACGCGCAAGTCGGACCGCGCTCATCTCGACGACAGTCTCCGCCATTACCGCAAGGCGCGCGCAGATCTGGATGCGCTCGCGGTCGCACGTCCCGCAGACGGCCCGATCCATCCGCAATATCTGGCGAAGGTGATCGACGAGACGGCGGCTGCCGACTGCCTGTTTACCGCCGACGTGGGAACGCCGACGATCTGGGCGGCGCGCTATCTGCGCATGAACGGCAAGCGCCGCCTGATCGGCTCCTGGGTGCACGGATCGATGGCCAATGCGATGACCCAGGCGATCGGCCTGCAGGCGGCGAGCCCCGGGCGACAGGTCGTGTCGCTGTCCGGCGATGGCGGCTTCGCCATGCTGATGGGCGATTTCCTGACCCTCGCCCAGCATAAGCTGCCGGTAAAGGTCATCGTCTTCAACAACGGCAGCCTCGGCTTCGTCGAGATGGAGATGAAGGCAGCGGGATATCTCGAAACCGGTGTGTCGCTCCACAATCCCGATTTCGCAGCAATGGCGCGGGCGATCGGGGTCAAGGCCATTCGGGTCGAGAAACCGGGCGATCTCCAGGGCGCCGTCGCAACCCTGCTCGCCAGCCCGGGCCCTGCCCTGCTCGACGTCGTCGTCAACCGTCAGGAGCTGTCGATGCCGCCGAAGGTGACGGCGGAGCAGCTCAAGGGATTCAGCCTCTATGTGCTGCGCGCGGTGATGAACGGGCGCGGCGACGAGATCGTCGATCTGGCGAAGACCAACCTCCTCCGCTGAACCTCGGCGCTCGCCATCCGCTTTCCCGCTCAGCGTATCGGCGGCGCCATTTCGACCGGCATCGGCATCATGTTGGTGTTGAGGTGGAACATCACCCACACCGAGCCGCCGATCATCAGCACGACGATGACGACGGTGAACAGGAAGGCGATCAGTGTCCAGCCGCCCTCAGAACGGGTGTCGAGGTGCAGGAAGCACAGCACGTGCACGACGATCTGGATGAGGGCCATCGCAAAGATGAGAATGGCGGTGACCTGTTTGTCGGCTATCCCGCCCGACATCACCAGCCAGAAGGGAACAGCGGTGAGCAGGATCGAGAGGATCGTGCCGATCAAGTAGCCGCGCCGGCTGCCGTGACCATGGGTGTCGCCGTGGCTGTGGAGCGCGGCATCGCCGTCGAGGGAGGGACTGCTCAACGGATCACTCCATAGAGATAGACGAAGGTGAAGACGCCGATCCAGACGATGTCGAGAAAGTGCCAGAACATCCCAAGGCAGACGAGGCGCCGCTTCATCTCCTGCCCGAGCCCCTGCCGGGCGAGTTGCACGACGGTGACGACGATCCAGATCAGCCCCACGCTGACGTGCGCGCCATGCGTGCCGACCAGGGTGAAGAAGGCGGACAGGAAGGCGCTGCGCTGCGGCCCCGCCCCTTCCGCGATCAGAGTAGTGAACTCGAACAGCTCCACCGCGACGAAGGCTACGCCGAGCAGGCCCGTGATCGCCAGCCAGATCTGGGTTGGCCTGACCCGACCCGCTTCCATGTGGGGCATCGCCTGTCCGAAGGTGATCGACGATGCCAGCAGCAGGGCGGTGTTGAGCGCGACCAGCGGCAGATCGAAAATCTCCCGCGGCACCGGCCCGCCCGCATAGCTTGTGCTCACCACACCGTACATCGCGAACAGGGACGCGAAGATGAGCGCGTCGCTCATCAGGTAGATCCAGAAGCCGAGGATCGTGGCGCCGCCGCCGCCATGATCATGGTCTTCCTCTTCGGCAAGGTGCCAGGTGGGGCCGGTCGGCTCTGTTCCGGCAAGCGTGTGATCGGTCATCTCAGGCCCCCGCTGCAAGCTCGGCACGCCTGCCCTCGGTCGCGGACACCTCGTCGGCCGGAATGAAATAGTCGCGTTTGAAGTTGAAGGTGTGGACGATCGCCACCGCCAACAGGGCGACGAAGCTGAGTGCGGCGAGCCACCACATGTACCAGATCATCGCGAAGCCGAGCACGAAGGCGATACCGGACAGGATCAGTCCGGTGCCGGTATTGCGCGGCATGTGGATCGGCCGATAGCCGCCTTCCGGCCGCCGGTAGCCGCGGCTCTTCATATCGTACCAGGCATCGAGATCGTGAACCACCGGCGTGAATGCGAAATTGTAGGGCGGCGGCGGCGATGCGGTCGACCATTCGAGGGTGCGGCCGTCCCAAGGATCGCCGCTGGTGTCGGCAAGCTTCACGCGGTGCACGAAGCCCATCACGATGCTCATCACGAAGCCGAAGATGCCGATGGCGATGATCAGCGCGCCGATGAAGGCGATGACGAAAAAGGGCTGTAGCGCGGGATCGTCGAAATGCTGGATGCGCCGCGTGACGCCCATCAGCCCGGCGAAGTAGAGCGGCATCCAGGCGACCCAATAGCCGATCACCCAGCCCCAGAACGCGATCTTGCCCCAGAAGGGATCGAGGCGGAATCCGAAGGCCTTCGGGAACCAGTAGACGATGCCGGCGAACAGCCCGAACACCACGCCGCCGATGATGACATTGTGGAAGTGGGTGACCAGGAACAGGGAATTGTGCAGCACGAAGTCGGCCGGCGGGATGGCGAGAAGGACTCCGGTCATGCCGCCGATCGTGAAGGTCAGCATGAATGCGAGCACCCACATCATCGGCAATTCGAACCGGATGTTGCCGCGATACATGGTGAACAGCCAGTTGAAGATCTTCGCGCCGGTGGGGATCGAGATCACCATGGTGGCGATGCCGAAGAAGGAGTTGACGCTCGGCCCCGCTCCCATCGTGAAGAAATGGTGCAGCCAGACGAGGTAGGACAGGATGGTGATGACCACCGTCGCATAGACCATCGACGAATAGCCGAACAGGCGCTTGCCGGTGAAGGTGGAGGTGATTTCGGAATAGATGCCGAAGGCGGGAAGGACGAGGACGTAGACCTCCGGATGCCCCCAGATCCACACCATGTTCCAGTACATCATCGGCGCGCCGCCGAGGTCGTTGGTGAAGAAGTTGGTGCCGACGTAGCGATCCAGCATCAGCAGGAAGAAGGCGGCGGTCAGCGCCGGAAAGATCGCAATCGCAAGCACGTTGGAACAGAGCGCCGTCCAGACGAACACGGGCATTTTCATCATCGTCATGCCCGGCGCACGCATCTTGATGATCGTCGCCACCATGTTGATCGCGGACAGGGTCGTTCCGAGGCCCGCGATCTGAAGCGACCAGAGATAGTAATCGACACCCGTATCCGGGCTGTAGGCAAGGCCCGCGAGCGGAGCGTAGGACAGCCAGCCGGTGCGCGCGAACTCGCCGACGAACAGCGAAACCATGACCAGGCCGGCTCCCGACGCGGTCAGCCAGAAACTGAGATTGTTGAGGAACGGGAACGCGACATCGCGAGCGCCGATTTGGAGCGGCATCACGAAATTGATCAGCCCCACTACGAGCGGGATCGCCACGAAGAAGATCATGATCGTGCCGTGCGCGGTGAAGATCTGATCATAATGATGGGGCGGCAGAAAGCCTTCATTGTCGCCGAATGCGATCGCCTGCTGCAGACGCATCATGATCGCGTCGGAAAAGCCACGCAGCAGCATGACGATGCCAAGGATGATGTACATGATGCCGATCTTCTTGTGATCGACGCTGGTGAACCATTCGTGCCAGAGATAGCCCCACAATCGGTAGCGCGTGATCGCACCGAGGAGCGCAAGCCCGAGCAGAGCGACGACGATGAAGGTCCCAAGAAGGATCGGTTCGTGGATCGGGAAGGATTCCCAGCCGAGCCGGCCGAAAATCGTCTTGAGGAAGCTGTTCTCGGTCATGACGATCCCGAAGCCAGGGTCAGGCCCGCCCGGCGCGCGTAGCGCCGGGGGCGACGAATGGATGAACGGCAGACATGTCTCGATTGCGCGGGTCGCCCGGTTTCAGCTGACCCGGCGTACGCGGCTGTGCCGGTTTGGTGACGTTCGGCCCGGTGGCCTTCTCCGCATTGCTCTTCTCCAAGGCGGGGGTCGGCTTGTCGCCGTGGATCGGCGGCGCCGACCGGCCGGGCGCCATGCCCGAACCGAGTCCGTTGTCATGCGGATGGCCTCCGCCTCGTGCCATATCCTGCCGCATCACGTCAGCCAGGCATGGACGCCCCGGCTCGACGCAGCGATTGAGGACCCGGTCGAACAGCCCCGGAGTGACCGCCGCGAAGCGCATCACCGGCACCCTTTCGCTCGGCTTCGCAAGCGTCGTGTAGCTTGCCGGCGTGAGCGTGCCCTGGCCTGCGACCTTGGCCTGCTCGACCCAGCGCGGGAAGTCGGCCGGTGCCATTCCGAGCAGCTTGAACCGCATGTGCGAATAGCCCTGCCCGGTATAATTGCCCGAATAGCCCCAGCTTTGCCCCGGCTCGTTAAGCACCGCGTGGAGCGTCGAGCGCATGCCCGGCATGGCGTAGATCATGCCGGCGAGGGTCGGCGCGTAGAAGGTGTTGAACTGATCGGACGAGGTGATGGTAAATCGCACCGGCACGTCCACGGGCAGAGCGAGTTCGTTGACCGTCGCGATGCCCTGTTCCGGGTAGATGAACAGCCATTTCCAGTCGAGCGCCACCACCTGGATGTCGAGCGGCTTCGTGTTCGGTGCAATCGGTCTGCCCGGACCGATCCGCTCGAGCGGGCGGAACGGATCGAGCAGGTGGGTGCTCGTCCAGGTCACCGCGCTCAGCGCGATGATGATCAACAGCGGGCACGACCAGATCACCAGTTCGAGCGTCGTCGAGTGATCGAAATTGGGATCGTAGACCTTGTTCGGATTGCTTTGTCGGTAGCGCCAGGCGAACACGACGGTCAGGATCATCACCGGGACGATGATCAGCAGCATGACGCCGAAGGCGAACAGGATCAGGTTGCGCTGCTGAACCGCAACATCGCCGGTGGGGTTCATAACCACCATGTTGCAGCTGTCGAGCAGGAGCGGCAGCGCAAGAAGGGGGAGAATCAACGCCTTGGCAAAGGCGCCGGATACTGGCCTGCGCATGCTCGCGATACGACCCTCCCCTGCATCCCCTTCGGGGCTTGCGAACGATCTCGTGCTACCGCACTTTGGCTACAGTGAACCAACCAGGGCCAAGATCGTTGCAGCCGCGCGACGATATTCGTCGCAGCGGGATCGATCCGGCAAAGAGGATGTATCGGAATGGCAGGCACCGTCGCAGGACCGGCGAGTTCGACGGCATTGGAGCGCGATGCGAGCCTCATCAATGCCCGCGAACACCAGGTACGACCGGGTGACATCGCAGTCGGCGTCATCATCGGTCGTACGACCGAGTTCTTCGACTTCTTCGTCTACGCGATCGCGTCCGTCCTCGTCTTCCCGTCGCTGATCTTCCCCTATGTCGATGCCGTCACCGGCACGCTCTACTCGTTCGCCATGTTCTCGCTTGCGTTCATCGCGCGTCCCTTCGGCGCCTTGCTGTTCGTGTGGATCGATCGCCGCCACGGTCGAGGCGTCAAGCTGACCATCGCCATGTTCCTGCTCGGTGGATCGACCGCCGCCATGGCCTTCCTGCCGAGTTACGACCAGATCGGCGTCGCCGCGGCCTGGATCCTTGCATTGTTCCGGATCGGCCAGGGCTTCGCCCAGGGCGGGACCTGGGACGGACTCCCCGCTTTGCTTTCGCTCAATGCGCCACCGGCGCGCCGCGGCTGGTTCGCGATGATCCCGCAGCTCGGCGCACCACTCGGCCTGATCGTCGCCGCGGCGGTGTTCGCCTTTCTCCTGACCAGCTTGAGCACTGCCGACTTTCTCGACTGGGGCTGGCGCTATCCGTTCTTCGTCGCGTTCGTGATCAACGTCGTTGCCCTCTTCGCGCGGCTTCGCCTGATCTCCACCCCCGAATTCCAGGAATTGTACGAAAGCCGCGAGTTGCAGCCGTCATCGATCCCCGATCTGTTTCGCGAAGAATGGCGCACCGTCATCCTCGGCGCCTTCGCGCCGCTGGCGAGCTTCGCCCTGTTCCATCTCGTCACCGTGTTCCCGCTCTCGTGGGTGGTGCTGACCGGCAAGGACAGCCCAGTCCACTTCCTCATCATCGAGATCGTCGGTGCGGTGGTCTGCCTAGTCGCCGTTCTGCTCTCCGGGATCATCGCCGATCGGATCGGGCGGCGGGTCCTGCTCGGCGTCTCGGCCGCGGCGATCGGCGCCTATAGCGGATTCGCCCCGCAACTGCTTGGCCAGGGACGGACGGGAGAGTGGGTCTACATGATCCTCGGCTTCATCCTGCTCGGGCTGGCGTTCGGCCAGTCCTCTGGCGCGGTGAACAGCAGCTTTCCCCTCAAGCATCGCTATACCGGCGCCGGCACCACCGCGACGGCGTCGTGGTTCATCGGCGCCGCCTTCGCCCCGCTCGCGGCATTGCTGCTCGCCCACCATTTCGGGTTGCTGTCGGTCGGCGCCTATCTGCTCTCCGGGGCGATCTGCACCCTCGCCGCGCTCGGCATCAACCGCGAATGGGCACGCAAAGCGGAGTGAACCGCAGCGGACATCAGAGCAATTTGTCGAGCGTGATCGGAAGATCGCGTATGCGTTTGCCGGTGGCGTTGAAGACCGCATTGGCTACGGCCGCAGCGACCCCGGTGATTCCGATCTCGCCGATGCCGCGCGCACCGAGCGGAGATCGCGGATCGGGAATGCCGGTCCAGATCACGTCGATGTCGGGAATGTCGAGGTGCACGGGGATGTGGTAATCGGCGAGGGTCGGGTTCATCACCCGCCCGCTGCGCGGATCGAACAGGGTCTCCTCCGTGAGGGCAAGGCCGAGCCCCATGATCATCCCGCCACGAAACTGGCTGGCCGCCGTTTTCGGGTTGAGGATCGTGCCGCAATCGAACGATCCGAGCAGGCGATCGACGCGCACTTCACCGGTCACCGCACTGACCCGCACTTCGCAGAAGATCGCCGATGAACTGTGCATCGCGAATTTGAGCATCTCCAGCGGCGCGCTGCCGGCGGCGGTGACGACCACTTCGTCGCGCGCGGCCCGGGCAAGGATCGACCGAAAGCTCTCGTGACGCGCGGGATCGTCGCTGCAGACGATCCCTGCGTCGGCAAGGTGAACCTCGCCCGCGCGGAGCCCGGCCAGGGGGCTGTCGTTACCGGCGAGACGCAGCATTTCCGCGATGAGCTTGTCCGACGCGGCGGTGATTGCCGCGGCCAGCGAAACGGTCTGCGACGAGCCGCCGGCCATCGGTGCCGCGGGCAACGCGGAATCCCCCATCTCGAAACTGATCGCCTCGACCGGCAGCCCCAAGCGGTCGGCGGCATGCTGAACCTGGACCGTCGCCGTGCCCATCCCCATTTCCTGGGCCGAGCTGGCGATCGTCGCCGACCCGTCTTCCCGCAGCGTCAGGCGCACGTTGGCTCCGGGCATGCGCGCGTAAGGAAAGCTGCCTGCGGCGCAGCCCATCCCGATCCGCCATTCGCCGTCCTGCTGCCGCCCCGGGTCGGGCGAACGCCGGGCCCAGCCGAAGCGCTCCGCACCCATGGCGAAAGCCTCCGTCATCGCGCGTTGCGAGAAGGGCGCATGGTGGATCGGGTGCCGCTCGGGCTCGTTGCGGCGGCGCAGTTCGATCGGGTCGATGCCCATCGCGTGGGCGAGCTCGTCGACGGCGCTCTCCAGTGAGAAGGTTCCGATCGCTTCGCCAGGCGCGCGCATATAGGTGTTCGGAACGATGTCGAGATCGAGGTGGCGCTGCAGGATCTCGAAAGAGTTCGAACGGTACAAGGCGCGCGTACACAGGCTGTATTGTTCCGGGCAGGCGCCGTAGGGCGGCATGATCGAATAGCCGGTGTGGAGCAAGGCGGTGAACCGTCCGTCCGAGTCCGCGCCGATCGCCACACGCTGCTCCGACCGGCTGCGGCCGCCGACGCTGCGGTAGACGCCTTCCCTGGTCAGCATCAGACGCAACGGGCGTCCGACCAGCCGGGCCGCGGCGACCGCCACCACCTGGTGATCCCACATCCCCTTGCCGCCGAAGCCGCCGCCGACATAAGGCGACAGCACGCGTACCCGATCCTTTTTCAGTCCGAACAGCTTGGCCAGCGCCCGGGCGCTCGGTGCGATCATCTGGGTGGCGTCATGGACAACCACCGATTCCCCCTCCCATGCAACGGTGAGGCCGTGGAGCTCGATCGCATTGTGGTTCTGCGCGGGCGTGCAATAGAGATTGTCGACCTTGAATGCGGCCCGCCTCAGTTCACCCTCGGCGTCCCCGACCGAGACGTGGTTCTTCTCGATCAGGATCGATGGCGGCGTGCGTGCCTCGGCCTTGGCGCGGTCGAAGTGGGTCCGGGCGGGCTCGGCCGCGTAGTCGATCTCGATCAAGGATGCGGCATGATCGGCCTGCGCCTGCGTCTCGGCGACCACGGCGGCAACGATCTGGCCGTTATAGCGCACTTCCGGATCCTGGAGGATCGGCAGGCTGCTGTTGCCGACGGCCGAGAGATCGGTAACGCCGATCAGCGCCAGCGTGCTGATCCGCGGCATGTTGCGATGGGTCAGCACCAGCAGCACGCCGGGCGCGGCCTCGGCGGTCGTGGTGTCGAGACGGCTGATCCGTCCGCGCGTGACAACGGCATGGACGAGGGCGGCATAACACAGCCCCTCCATCACCACTTCGGCCGCGAAGCGCGCCTCGCCGCGCACCTTGGCCGGACCGTCCAGCCGTGAATCCTGCCGGCCGATCGCCGCCCGCCGCGCGAGCAGCGGATCGGGCGTGCCGCCCGGCAACCATTGCGCCGGTACCCAGCCGAGCGCGGTCTTCACCGACGCGATGACGGCATTCTGGATCCTGCTCATGCCGCGCTCCCGCTCAACTGGACAAGCAATGCCGCCATCGTGCGCCGGGCGAGTTCGACCTTGAACGCAGCTCCCGGCGGCGGCGTTGCCTCGGCGAGTTCCGCATCCGCCGCCGCAGCGAAGGCTTCGGCCGTGGCGGCACCGCCGCGCAGCGCCTGCTCGGCACGCAGGGCGCGCCAGGGCTTCGGCGCGATCCCGCCCAGCGCGATACGGACCTCGTCTACCCTTCCATCCCGCACGGTGAGCTCCGCCGCCACCGAAACAAGGGCGAAGGCGTAGCTCGCCCGATCGCGCACCTTGCGATAGTCGGACCGGGCCCCGCTCCCCGCCGGCGGTACTTCAATCGCGACGATCATATCGCCTGGTGCGAGCGCATGTTCGAGATCGGGCCGATCGCGGGGCAGCCGGTGGAAATCGACGATCGGGAGCGTTCTCGCGCCTGCGGGACCGGCGAGGTGCAACCGTGCATCCAGGGCCGCAAGCGCGACGCACATGTCGGACGGATGGCTGGCGATGCACGCCGAAGAGGTGCCGAGGATCGCATGATAGCGATCGAAGCCGCCCTGCGCATCGCAGCCGCTGCCCGGAACACGCTTGTTGCAACGGGAGCCGGCCTCGTCCTGAAAATAGAGGCAACGGGTGCGCTGCATCACGTTGCCACCGACCGTCGCCATGTTGCGGATCTGCGCCGACGCGCCGGCCAGCGTCGCGCGGGCGAGCATCGAAAAGCGGGTGCGGACCAGCGGATGCGCGGCAACCGCAGCGTTGCGGGTCGCCGCGCCGATCAGGAGCCCGCCATCGGCGGTGGCCTCGATCGTGTCGGACAAGCCGGTCACGTCGACCAGCGCTGCGGGGCGCTCGACACCCTTGCGCATCAGGTCCACGAGATTGGTGCCGCCGCCAAGCAGACGATCGCCCTCGCCTGCGAACGCCAGCGCCTGCTCGAGGGAGGTCGCACGGCGATAGGTGGTCGGGTTCATGCGCATGTACCTTGCGCAACTTCGAGGATCGCATCGATAATCCCGTTATGGGCGCCGCATCGGCACAGGTTGCCGCTCATCCGCTCGCGTATCTCCTCGCGGGAGAGCGGTGCCGGGCGCGCGAGATCGACTGTGACGTAGCTCGGCACGCCGAGTTCGATTTCGCGAAGCATCGCCGCCGCCGCACAGATCTGCCCGGGTGTGCAATAGCCGCATTGAAAACCGTCATGGGCGATGAAGGCCGCCTGCAGCGGGTGCGGATCCTCGCCACTGCCCAGCCCTTCGATCGTCGTCACCTCGCGTCCGTCCGCCTGGGCGGCAAGGGTGAGGCAGGAGAGCACGCGCTCGCCGTCGATCAGCACCGTGCAGGCACCGCACGCACCCTGGTTGCAGCCGACCTTCGTGCCGGTGAGGTGGAGTTGCTCGCGCAGAAGGTCGAGCAGCGAGATACGCGCATCGGCCGGCGCGTCTACGTCTCGGCCGTTGATCCTGATCGCCATCGTCGTACCTCCTTGGGAAAGGATACAACGAACTTCGGATTATTCAATACTCGTGTGAAACAATCTTGGTGATCAGGGCGATGAACTGGTCGCGCTCTGGTGCGGTGAGCGGCTCGAGCAGCCGGCGATTGATCTGGCGGTGCGCAGACAGCAAGTCTTCGGCCCGCGCCCGGCCTTGGCCGGTCAGTTGCAGCGCAACGGCGCGCCGATCGCCTTCCATTCGGCTCCGCTCGAGCAGGCCGCGCTTGGCCAGGCGATCGGTGGCGGAGGTCACGGTGGTCTTCGGAATATCGAGGAAACGCGCAATGTCGGTCGGCCCGCAACCCGGATGCTGGGCAACGTAGAGCAACGCCTGCTTGTCGAGCTCGTTGAGCGGCTTTTCCGCGCCCAGCGCATCCGCCAATTTGTAGCGGCGCGTGAACGCGTCGAAGGCGGCGCCGAGCCTGGCAAGCTGGTCATCGGTCGGCATGGTCATGGGGCCGCATACCCCGCAACGACGGCGCATGGCTAGTCGCAGCCGGGTGCGTACCGCCCTACTTAGGAGTAGCGCGCGCTGCCGGAAGCTTCGTGCCGAGCAGCACGAGCCTGTCCCCGGTGATTCCAAACCAGTGCGGGGTTCCGGCAGGGATCAACAGCACATCGCCGGGCGCGAGCGCGCGCGTCGTGCCGCCTTCGATCCGGCTTCCCTCGGTCAACCCAGGTCTCTTGACCTCGGCGTCGACCAGCGTGCCGCCCGACACCAGAGTACCGGCACCTGCGATGACGGTCGCATATTCGGCCTCGTCCGGGTGAACGGCGGGTCTACCGGGCTTCCTCCAGACCTCGAGCGCTGCGACCCTGTCGCCGTCGCGCACCAGCGGCTGCCATGCAAAGCCCTGATCGGGCTTCATGGCCTTTTCCATGTCCGCGACTTTCGCCTGGACATCGCCCGCACGGGCGAAAGAGGTCGGATCCGCGGTCTGCGCCGTTGACGAGGCTGAGGCAGCCATCATCATCGCGATCGGAAGAATTCGCCGGCGCCAATTCGTGCCGGCGGAGCCGGCAACCAGTTCGATCTTCATCCACGCATCCTCTCTTCGGCGGACGCCACGCTTTCGGGGCAGCAGCGTGCCGGCCTTAGCACGCCGCCGCGCCCGTGGAGAAGCGACAGTGCCGGATCAGCGCTGACCGGCCAGCCGCGCCATCTCCCGCTCACCATAACGGGCGCCCTGAACCCCCGTCATGATTTCACCGATCGCCGCAAGCTCCGAGGCGGAGAGCTCGAGCCCGACAGCGGCGACATTGGCCTCCAGATTGGGGATCTTGCGCGCGCCGGGAATCGGAACGACGTCGTCGCCCTGGGCCAGCACCCATGCGAGAGCGAGCTGCGCGGCGGTGCCCCCCCGCGCCTCCGCCAGCTCGTTCAGCCGATCGACGAGGGCGAGATTCGCCGCCATGTTCTCTTCGGCGAACCGCGGCAGGCCAGCGCGGAAATCGTCCTGCTCGAGATCGCCGCGGCTGCGGATGCGGCCCGTGAGGAAGCCGCGGCCGAGCGGACTGTAGGGCACGAAGCCGATGCCGAGCTCTCGGCAGACGGGCAGAACGCTTTGCTCCGCATCCCGGAACCAAAGCGAATATTCGCTCTGCAGGGCGGCGATGGGGTGGACGGCGTGGGCGCGGCGAAGCTGATCGGCGCTGACCTCCGAAAGACCGATCGCCCGCACCTTTCCCTCCCGAACCAGCTCGGCCATTCCGCCGACGGACTCCTCGATCGGAACCGCGGGATCGGGACGGTGCAGGTAGAAGAGGTCGATGGTCTCGACGCCGAGCCGCGCCAGCGACGCTTCGGCGACACGCCGCGCGTTGGCCGGGCTGCCGTCCAGGCCGGTGGTCCGCTGAAAGCCAACGCCCTGGTCACCGATCGCGAAGCCGAACTTGGTCGCGATCAGCACCCGGTCCCGCACCGGGCGCAGCGCTCGGCCGACAATCTCCTCATTCTCGTACGGGCCATAGACTTCGGCCGTGTCGAAGAAGGTGACGCCGAGCTCCACCGCGCGATCCAGGGTGGCCCGCGATGCCGCCTCGTCCTGCCCGCCATAGGCCGCGGTAAAGCCCATGCAGCCAAGGCCGATCGCCGAAACCTCTAAAGTGCCGAGTTTACGCTGTTCCATCTGTCTTCCTCCGGATCGAGCTTCACCCCCTCTCTAGACCTCTGTACCGTTCTGAGTAGCAGGGCTATGCAGCACATCCTGTTCGATGAAATTGGACAATGGACCGCGACCAGTTGCCGCATTTGATGTTGTTCGCGGCGGTAGCCCGCAGCGGCGGCTTTCGCGCGGCCGGGCGGGCTCTCAATCTCTCGCCGTCTGCCGTAAGCCACAGCGTCGGCGCGCTCGAGCACCGGCTCGGTGTCCGGTTGTTCAACCGCACGACCCGCAGCCTTTCCCTGACCAACGCCGGACAGCGGTTGCTCGACCGGCTCGAACCGGCATTGGCCGAGATCGACGAGGGCATGCGAGAAGCGCGGGAGCTCGACGGCGCTCCGTCGGGGCGGGTGCGGATCACGGCCCCGCCCTCGGCCGCCCTGATGCTGCTCGCACCGCATCTGGGTGCCTTCTCGCAAGCCTATCCGGAGATCTCGCTCGACATCGTGGTCGAGGATCGCTTCGTCGATATCGTCGCGGAGCGCTTCGACGCCGGCCTGCGTCTGGGCGAGCGGCTGCAGCCCGACATGGTCGCGGTGCGGATCGGCCCTGCGCAGCGCTTCACCATCGTTGCCGCGCCCCAATATCTCGCGCGGTACGGACGGCCCGCGACCTTGGAGGCGTTGTCGGAGCATCGTTGCATCCAGCGGCGCTTCAGCAGCGGCGGGACCTATGCCTGGGAGGTGGTGCGTGACGGTGCGGATCTCACCCTGACCCAAATGGTGGCGGCGATCACCGCCAATGACGATCAGATGGTTCATCAGGCGGCGCTCCGTGGCGCGGGTATCGCCTTTCTCTATCAGGATCGGATCGCCGACGATCTCGCCGCCGGCCGCCTGATCGAGCTGTTTGCCGACCATTGCGCGCCGTTTCCGGGCTTTTCGCTATATCATCCCAGCCGCCGCCAGATGCGCCCGGCAGTGCGTGCGTTCATCGATTTCTTCGTTGCCGCCAACCGGGCACAGGGCTGAGCGATCAGAGATCGAGCTCGATCCAGGTCGGCGCGTGGTCGCTTGCGCCCTCCTTGGCGCGTGTCTCGCGATCGACGCCGGCGGCCTGAAGCAGCGGCGCTGCGCGCGGATTGAGCAGCAGATGATCGATGCGCAGGCCGGCGTTGCGTGCCCAGGCGTTCCGCCAATAATCCCAGAAGGTATAGATCGTCTCGTCCGGGTGCAGATGACGCAGCGAGTCCGTCCATCCCTGATCGAGCAGGCGGAAAAAGGCTTCGCGCGATTCAGGCTGCATCAGCGCATCGTCACGCCAGCGCTCGGGCTTGTAGACGTCGGCGTCGGTCGGGATGACGTTATAGTCGCCGGCGAGCACGACGGGACAGTCGAGCCCGATCAGCGTCTGCGCATGGGCATGGAAGCGGTCCATCCAGGCGAGCTTGTAATCGAATTTCGGACCGGGCTGGGGATTGCCGTTGGGCAGGTAGAGGCATCCGATCAGCACGCCCGAGACCGCCGCCTCCAGATAGCGTGATTGCGCGGGATCCGGATCGTCGGGGAGACCGCGCCGGGTCTCCACCGGCTCGCAGCCTCTGGCCAGCATCGCGACACCGTTCCAGCGCGGCTGCCCGTGCCAGATGACACCGTAGCCCGCCTTCTCGATCGCGGCCGCGGGGAATTTGTCGTCCGGGGCTTTCAACTCCTGCAGGCAGGCGACATCCGGCCGCGTCTCCTCCAGCCATTCGAGCAGCAGCGGCAAACGGCCATTGACGCCGTTCACGTTGAACGTCGCGATCCTCATCGCCGATCATGTCCTCCGGACAGCCTGCATTTGCGGGCGCCAAGATCCCTGCGTTTCGTCGATATCGATCTGTCGTCGGTAGAATTGCGGTCGACCGGCAGTCCCATCTGGTTTGCTTCTCTTGCTGCTATGGACACGACAATGATCGGCGGCTCGTCTCGATCCGCTTCGGCAACGCCGCCTTTCTATCTCATGGAAAGCCATGGCGAGGGAATGCGCCTGCCGCTGCGCAGCGGCACGGTGGTGCTGTCGCGGCTGAACGGGGGCCGCAGCCGCATGCGGTCGTCCGCGCCGTCGGTCAAATATGTGCTCGAAGGCGAGGAATTCTACGAAATCGAAGGCCGCACCCGGCGGCTTCGCGCCGGCGAGTTCATGCTGGTCGAGGCTGGTGTGGAGTTCGAAGCGCGGACCACGGGCCCGGACCGCACGACGGGCCTCTGCGTCTATCTCGGCACCGAGGATCATGCATCGATCGCCGGGGATCCGACGCTCGGCCTCGGGCGCGCGCTCGCCGGAAGCCGGATCGATCCGCTTGCGGTGACACTCGGCAACTATGCCCGCCTGCTCGCCGATCGCCCCTCGGCCGGGCCGGGCCTCGCCCGCCGCATCGTCCAGGAAGCGACGATCGGCGCCGAGGACTATCTCGCCGCCTTCGCCAACCGGCTGGAGCGCCTCGCCTGTCTCAAGGCATCGACCCGCATCGAAACGTTGCAGAGAGTCGAGCGGGCACGCTGCTTCCTGCACGATCATGCCGGCCGTCCGGTGACTCTGGGAGAAGTCTCGGCACATGCTGCATTGTCGCGCTTTCACCTGACGCGCAGCTTCTCGGAGGTGTTCGGGCTGCCGCCGCTTGCTTATCATCGCCGGCTTCGCCTGGAAGCGGCGGCAGGGCTGCTGAAGAACCAGGCCGCGACGGCGACGGAGATCGCCGGACAGCTGGGCTATGCCAGCCTCAGCGCATTCACCCGCGCGTTCCGCGGCACCTTCGGAGTCCCGCCAAGCAAGGCGCGGGAGATCGGCTGAGCCGACCTACGAGCCGGGGCGATAGCGCCGCGCGACATGGCCGGCGAGTTCGTCCGGGTGGAAATAGACGGGGCGGAAGGTGCCGTCGGCATAAAGTTGCGCCTGATCGTTGAAGTGCGGCGACTTCGGATCGCCGCTCTGGCCGCCGGCGCTGACCGCACGGGCGCGCACCCGCGGCCCGAATTCGACGATCGCGACGAAGCTGTTGCCGCTGGTGCCGTACCATTTCGACGTGCCGGGGTACGGCTTCGCGCCGAAAGACGCGAGCGATCCCCACAGGGCGGATGGGAACGGCACGGCGATGCTCGGCGCCGCATCGGAGAAGGGCTGGACGATATCGCCGGTCCGGCGCTGGAAGCGATTGATCTCGCCCCACGGCGTTCGCCACCGGCCGAACTCGCGCGTGAGCCGCGCCAGCGCATCCTCCAGCGCGACCAGCTTTTGCGCGGCGGTCGTTTGGGCGGCGAGATTTTCGGGAAGCTGGTTGCGACGCGCACGCAGATCCTCAGGAAGGTCCTGCATCAGCCGGTCCGCCCAGAAGACAGCAATGGTCGTCGGCACCGACTCCGCCGACCAGCGATGATCCCAGTCGCGCAGCAGCCCCATCGGCTCGGTCAGACGTGTCTTGCGCGGCGAGGCCGGAAGCGAGTCGAAGGCGGCGACGAGCGTGGGTACCAAGGTTACAAAGCCGGGCTGCCAGCTGTCGAAGGCAGAGTCCCGCAACCGATCGAGGGTGAAGTCGCGCCGCGCCCCGAGCAGCGAAACGGCGTGCCGCCCGCGCGCATTCTCGCCGAAAGTATCCATATAGGCGGGGTAATCGGCGGCTCTCGGGCTGTTCGGGCCGGCCGACGAATAGGGCCAATTGTTGGTGTTCTGAATCCATCCATTGGCCGGATTCAGGAGATGCGGCGCATCCTCCAGCCGGTGCACGCCGCGCCAGTCCGCGCGCGGATCGCTGCCGTCGACGGGCTTGGTGTAATCGAATCGCGGGTCGCGCACAGGGATGAACTGCGGGTGGAGATAGGCGATCTCCCCTTTGGAATCGGCGAAGATGGTGTTGTTCGACGAATTCGCCTTACGCTCCGCAACCGCACGGAAGCTGGCGAAATCCGTCGCCTTGGTACGCAGATAGGATTGTTCCAGCGCCTCGACCGGCTTGTGCATCATGGCGAAGGCGACCCATTTGCCGCCTTGCTCGCGCACGATCGGCCCGTGATGGGTCCGGTAGGTTTCGAACGTACGCGTCGCCATTGTGCCGTCGGCGGCGCGGTACCGAAGCGTCACCGGCAGCGTCGCGACCGGCTTCACGCCGTTGCCGTGGCGATACCGAAGCCCCGCCGGCCCCTGCTCCACCGCTTCCAGAAACTCATCGACGACGTCGACGCCGGAGGAGGTGTGCATCCAGCCGGCCTTGGGGTTGAAGCCCTGGTAGATGAAGAACTGGCCCCACGTCGCGGCACCATAAGCGTTCAGGCCCTCGCCGCTCGTGACCTGCTGCTCGGCGCGAAAGAAGAAGCTGGTATGGGGGTTGATCAGCAAAAGCGCGTGGCCGCCCTTTGTGTTGGACGGTGCGATCGCGAACCCGTTCGAGCCGCGAGGTTCCAGATCCTCCCCACCGGCGGATTGAACGGCGGCGAGCGCGCGACCCTTGCCGCCGTAGAAGGCCTGCAGGGCGGCAAGATCGATCCGCTCGATGTCGCCGCCGATGCTGCCTTCGGTAAAGGACAGGGCCATCCACGGCTCGAACCGCGTGATCGCCCGCGGCCGCACGTCGGGATGGGTGGCGAGAAAGAAGTTCAGCCCGTCGGCCCAGGCCTGCGTCAACTGCTTGAGCCAGGACGGCGCGGCCGCCCAGCGCGCCTGCAGATCGCCCGGATCCATGTAGAGACGCGCGCGCAGGTCCTGCCAGATCGCCGCTTCGCCTTCCGCCTCCGCGAGGCGGCCGAGCGAGACCAGATAGTTGGTTTCGATCCGATTGAAATCGTCTTCCGCCTGCGCGTAGATCATGCCGAACACGGCGTCGGCATCGGCCTTGCCGGTGATGTGGGCGATGCCCCAATCGTCGCGCACAATTTCCACGCGCTCCGCCTGGCTGCGCCAGCGCGACATCTCGGAAGATCCGGTCTGCGGCGTCGCGCATGCGGTTGCGAGGAGGAGCAGGGCTCCGGCGGCGAATGCGGGGCGAGCGCCCTTCCTGACGAGCAGCATGGTCAGAGGCTTAGCCGGTGCGTGCCGTCCGGGGAAGCGTGGCTCGGCCCGAACATCGTGCTGATCCAGATCCGGACGGGCGATCCTCCCGGAACCTGCGGCAGCCGCGCCGGTTCGGATCCTGAAACCAGCGAGGTCGAACATGCGCACGAGAGCGATGAGATTGGCGGCATGCCTGGCCGGAACCCTGATCGGCAGCGCCGTCGTCGCGGCATGCGGCGCCGCCCGCGACGCAAAACCGGCGACGAGCGCGACCGCCTCGCGGCAACGCTGCTTTCTTCCGGGCCAGGTGAACGACTTTCACGCCGAAGACGATCAGACGGTCTACGTCACCATCGGCACCCGCCGCATGTTCCGCCTCGAGATCGTTGGCACCTGCCCCGACATCGATTGGTCGCAGCGCATCGGCATCCGCGCGCGCGGCGGCGGATCGTGGATTTGCGGCGGTCTCGACGCCGAGTTGATCGTGCCGAGCCCGAGCCCGAGCGGCGTGCAGCGCTGCCCGGTGACCAACGTCACCGCACTCAGCGATGCGGAAGTCGATGCCTACCGTGAGCGCCGAAAGGCGCGGCGTTGAACCCGATGCCGCCAGGCCCGCCTCATGCGCGGCCAAATGGCCCCGCCGGCGGTGCGCTTCCGACCTGGAGCGCCCGCACGGCCTGTTCCGCGGCCTGGGTCAGCGGGCGCGGCAGGGCGTCGAGCGGAAACCATCCCATGTCGGCGAGCGCTTCCGGCTCCTGCACCGCAGGCGCGCCGCCGAAGCGCTCGACGAGATAGACCGGAGCCACCCAATGATCGCCGCGTTCGCGGTCGATATGATCGATCACGCACAGCAAAGTGACCGGTTCGATGGTGATGCCCAGTTCCTCGCGGATCTCGCGAGCCACCGCGCTCGCGACAGTCTCGAACGGATCGACCTTGCCGCCGGGCAGGCCCCAATGGCCCGCCTCCGGCGGCCGCTTTCGAAGCACCAGAAGCAGAGCACCGTCCCGCACGATTGCGGCACCGGCGCCCACCCGCGGCAGATTGACCGGAAACGTCATGCCGTCCTGCTATGCGGACGCGGCCTCTCCGGCAAGACGCAGTTCGCCTTCGTCGTTACCATCCCAGTAATGGAGCCGGTCGGCCACGATCTTGAGCAGCACCAGCCCCGGCGTGTCGATGCCGTTCTCGAACCAGCGGTCGAGATCCTTGGTCCAATGCTCGGCAAAGGCTGCCTTGTCGCGGATCAGCTCGCCGCGGCCTTCGATGGTGATGAAGAAAGGCTTCACCCCGAGCAGGCCTGATTTGCCCTGATAGCCGAGCCCGACCTTGGGATCGCGCTTGATGTCGTCCACCGTACGCGTGTCCTCAAGCGTGAAGAAGAAGCTGTCGCCATCGAACTCCACCTCGCGATTATTGCTCATCGGCCTGCCCGCAATCTCTCCGCCTTCGGTGCGGGTGGACAGGATCGCGAAATCGATGTCCTTCATCTTCTCCGCTATGCTCTTCAGGTCCATGTCGGCCATGTCGCGCTCCTTCGATCTCCGTTTCGCCGCCAACGCGCCGCGTCGGTCCAGGTTCTGGACACGGGACAAAGCAGGTGTTGCGGGCTTGTCAGCCGCGGACGCGCGGGCCTAGATCCCGCCATGGCCGATATCATCAATCTGCGCATGGCCCGCAAGGCACAGGCGCGCGCCGCGAAGGACGCCGCCGCGGAGCGCAATCGCGCTGCGCACGGCCGCACCGCGGCCGAGAGGAAGACGGCCAAGATGGAGGCCGACCGGCAACGACGCCTGCTCGACGCCGCCAGGCGAGACGCCGACTGAGCTTCAGCCGCGGCCCGACCTTTCAGCCGCGTCGCGCCGCCACGTGGCGGTCGACGACATCCTCGAGAAGGGTCAGCGGCACGTTGCCGCCGAGCACGAGGGCATCGTCGAAGGTGCGCAGATCGAAACGGTCGCCGAGCGCCGCCTGCGCCTTGGCGCGCAGCCGGACGATCTCGCTATGCCCGACCTTATAGCCGCAGGCCTGGCCCGGCCATGCGCAATAACGATCGACCTCGCCCTGCACTTCCTCGACCGTCGAGCCGTTGGTGGTGGCGAACCATTGGATCGCCTGCGCCCGTGTCCACCTCTTGGCATGCAGGCCGCTGTCGACGACGAGGCGACAGGCCCGGAAGGCGAGTGATTGCAGATAGCCGAGCCTCCCGAGTGGATCCTCGTCATAGGCCCCAAGCTCGTCGGCCAGCTGCTCCGCATAGAGCGCCCAGCCTTCCGAATAGGCGTTGAAGGCGAGCAGCGAGCGGACCAGCGGCAGTTTGTAGGTATATTCGCCCTGCCAAATGTGCCCGGGCAGCCCTTCGTGATAGGTGAGGGTCGGCAGCCCGAAGCGCGGCCACATCGCGGTGTCGCGCAGGTTGATATAGTAATTGCCCGGCACCGAACCGTCGATGGTGCCGGCCGCCGCATAACCGCCGGGAGCGCCCGCCTCGATCTCCGGCGGCACGCGCTTGATCAGGAGATTGCCCGGCACCAGGGTCGCAAACGCACGCGGCAGGCGCGTGCGGATATCGGCGACGCGCCCGTTCAGATAATCGAGGATCTGCTGCCGTCCGGCATCGGTGTTCGGGAACAGATGCTTGGGATCCTTGCCGAGTGCCGTCATGCGCTCGCCGACGGTCCCCCTGGTCAGCCCCTGCGCCCGCAGCAACGGCTCCATTCGCGCTTGCAGGGCGGCGAGCTCCTCCAGGCCGCGCGCGTGGACATCTTCCGGCGAAAGACTGCTCGTCGTCGCCGCACGCAGGGCCCAGGCATAATAACGGTCGCCGTCGGGCAGCTTCCAGACTCCGGCATCGCCGGTGGCATGGGCGCGATGGCGTTCGAGCTCGGCGATCTGGCGGTCCATCGCCGGCAGCACGCGGCGTTCGACGATCGCGGTCGCACGGCTTTGCCAATCGCCGGGGATGGCGGCGGTTCGGCGGACCAGCGACGTGATCAGACCCCAATTCGCGATCGGCAGCGCCCTTGCGCTCTTCATCTGCCGCAGAGTTTTGTCGAGCAGGAAATCAGGCGCGATCACGTTGAGCTTGCGATTGTAGGCGAGCCGCTCGGTTTCCCCATCGAGCATGCGCCAATAGGCATCGAGGCGATCGAGATAGGAGTCCGCATCGGCCGCGACGGCGATGACGTGGTTGCTGTCGAGAAAGTCCGGGATCTCGACGAAAGCGCCGGTATTCTGCGCAACCACGTAGGGCGAGTTGCGGTACGACCAGTTCTGGTTGAGCGTCACCACGTCGCCATAAGGGAAGCGAAAGCCTTCTGCGGCGATCTCGTGCGCGGTGCGAACCACGTCCAGATCGATCGCCGCCGCCGGCGCGAGACTGCTCCGCGGGATCGCGTTCAAGCGCTCGAGCCGATCGGCCGCGGTCTTGCCGAGCCGGTGATATCCTTCGAGCGAACGATCGGTAAGCCGCGCCTTCAGCCCGGCCCGTACACCCTTGTCGAGTCCCAGCGACGTCGCATTCTCCGGGTAATCGCGGAGCAATTGCTCGGCCGTTTCGGCCAGCGTCGCCTCGACGCCGGCAGCATTGGGCCCGCTGGCGGTTGCGGACCCGCCCGCGCAGCCGTCGAGGAGAGGAACGGCGGCGGCGGCGCCGCTCGCGACGAGGAAGGTGCGCCGGTCGAGCATCTACACTCCTGCTTATAGTTATTGGCCGCTCCTTGTGCCCGCCGCACGCTTGCTCCGCAATCGCAAGCCTTGTTCCCGTGCTGCGCGGCGCGCGCATTTTGTGGGGACGGGATCCCATTGTGCCTTTCGCACCCTCGCAAGTGTCGATATGCGGGAAGAGCTATGGAAGATTTTTACCGCATCCGCCGCATGCCGCCCTACGTCTTCGCCGAAGTGAACGGCATGAAGGCAGCGGCGCGGGCGCAGGGTGTCGACATCGTCGATCTCGGCATGGGCAATCCCGACGGATCTCCGCCCGCCCATGTTATCGACAAGCTCGCCGAGGTCGCACGCAACCCGCGCGCCCATCGCTATTCGGCGTCCAAGGGCATTTCCGGACTGCGCAAGGCGCAGGCCGCTTATTACCAGCGCCGCTTCGGCGTCGACGTCGATCCCGAGGGCGAAGTGGTGGTCACGCTCGGCTCCAAGGAAGGTCTGGCCAACCTTGCCCAGGCGATCACTGCGCCCGGCGACGTCGTGCTCGCGCCCAATCCCTCCTATCCGATCCACCAGTTCGGATTCATCATCGCCGGCGCCGCGATCCGATCGATCCCCGCCGCGCCGGGCCCCGATTTCTTCACCCGGCTCGAAATGGCGATGCGCTACACCGTGCCCAAACCCTCGGTGCTGGTGATCGGTTATCCGTCCAATCCGACCGCCTATGTCGCGGATCTCGCCTTTTACGAGCAGGTCGTCGCCTTCGCCCGCGAGCATAAATTGTGGGTGATCAGCGATCTCGCTTATGCCGAGATCTACTTTGGCGAGACGCCGACGCCGTCGATCCTTCAGGTTGCGGATGCGAAGGACGTCGCGATCGAATTCACCTCGATGTCCAAGACCTATTCGATGGCCGGATGGCGAATGGGTTTCGCGGTGGGCAACCGGACGCTGATCAACGCCCTCACCCGGGTCAAATCCTATCTCGATTACGGTGCGTTCACTCCGATCCAGGCGGCCGCGACCGCGGCGCTGAATGGGCCGCAGGACATCATCGAGGCCAATCGCGCCCTCTACAAGTCGCGGCGCGACTGCCTGGTGGCGAGCTTCGCCCGCGCCGGCTGGGACATCCCGTCGCCGACCGCGAGCATGTTCGCCTGGGCGCCGATCCCGGAAGCGTTTCGTCACCTCGGATCGGTCGAATTCTCGAAGCGGCTGCTCGCCGAAGCGCATGTCGCGGTAGCGCCCGGCGTCGGCTTTGGCGAGGAAGGCGAAGGCTTCGTCCGCATCGCCCTGGTCGAGAACGAACAGAGGCTGCGGCAGGCAGCGCGAAACGTGAAAAAGTTCCTCGCCTCGGGATAATACGGTCTTTTGATGGTAAGCCGTTGCAGGGGTATGTGGGGGGCGCTAGAGCCTGCCGAAGCGCGCCCCTGCCCCCCTGTCATTCAGGATGCTAATGGCTGAAGCAGCCCGGTTTGAATCCCATCTGACGGAGCAGCGTTTTCGGCTGCTGGTCAACGCGGTCACCGACTACGCTTTGTACATGCTGGATGCCGACGGCCATGTCGCGACCTGGAATCCCGGGGCGCGGCGGTTCAAGGGCTATGAGGCGGACGAGATCATCGGCCGGCACTTCTCCAATTTCTTCACCGAGGAGGATCGCGCTGCCGGACTGCCGGAGCGCGTGCTTGGCACCGCCGTCCGGGAGGGCAAGTTCGAAGCGGAAGGCTGGCGCGTGCGCAAGGACGGCACACGCTTCTGGGCGCATGTCGTCGTCGATCCGATCCGCGACGATCACGGCACGCTGGTCGGCTTCGCCAAGATCACCCGCGACATCAGCGAGAAGAAAGCGGCCGACGACGCGCTTCGCCAGAGCGAACGCCGCTTCCGCATGCTCGTCCAGGGCGTGCGCGATTACGCCATCTACATGCTTGATCCCGAAGGGCATGTGACCAACTGGAATTCGGGCGCGGAAGAGATCAAGGGTTACAAGGCGGACGAGATCGTCGGCAAGCATTTCTCCCAATTCTACACCGAGGAGGACCGCGCCAACGGCGAGCCGGTGCGGGCACTGGCGACCGCGCTGCGCGAAGGGAAATACGAGAAGGAAGCGTGGCGGCTGCGCAAGGACGGCAGCCGTTTCATGGCCAGCGTCGTCATCGATCCCATCTTCGATGACGACGGGCAGCATATCGGCTTCGCCAAGGTCACCCGCGACGTCACCGAGCGCCACCGCGCGCAGTTGGAGCTGGAGGAAACGCGCGCCGCCCTCCAGCAATCGCAGAAGCTGCAGGCTTTGGGAGAGCTGACCGGAGGCATCGCCCACGATTTCAACAATCTGATGACGGTGATCCGCGGCTCGGCGGACCTGCTGCGCCGAGGGACGCTCAGCGACGAGAAAAGGGTGCGCTATCTCGATGCGATCACCGAGACCGCCGATCGGGCGGCGATGCTGACCAGCCATCTGCTTGCCTTTGGGCGGCGGCAGGCGCTGAAGCCGGAAGTGATCGATCTGAACGTTCGGCTCGACGCGTTCGGCGAAGTCCTCTCCCGCACGCTCGGCGGCAGCATCCAGGTCCAGCTCGATCTCGCGCCGTCCTTATGGCCGGTGGAGGTCGACAGCACCCAGCTCGAAACCGCCTTGCTCAATGCCGCCTTCAACGCGCGCGACGCGATGCCGAATGGCGGCGCTATCATTCTCGCCACCTGCAATCGCGCCGATCAGGACGGCGACTGGGTCAGCATCACCTTGCACGACACCGGCGAGGGCATGAGCGAGGAGGTACTCGGGCGGGTTTTCGAACCCTTCTTCACCACCAAGCCGGTCGGCAAGGGCACCGGTCTCGGCCTCAGCCAGATCCATGGCTTCGCCGCGCAATCGGGGGGGCGCGCCGAAATCGAGTCGACGCTCGGCGAAGGCACCACCATTCGCCTGCTGCTTCCGCGCAGCGGCAAGACCGGAACCCCCGCCGAGGCGACGCCGCAGGCCCTTCAAACCGAGCGCCAGCTCAATGTGCTGCTGGTTGAGGACAACGATCACGTCCGTGAATTCGCCACCGCATTGGTGGAGGATCTCGGGCACAAGGTGGTTCCGGCGGACGGCGGTGAGGCTGCGCTTGCCCTGCTCGATCGCGAGCCGATCGATCTGCTGTTCACCGACGTCGTCATGCCGGGCATGAGCGGGGTGGAGCTCGCCCGAAGAGCACGCGAGCGGCGGCGCGGCATGCCGGTGCTGCTGGCGAGCGGCTATAGCGACGAAATCCTGGCGGGCGCCGGAGCCGAATTCCATTTCGTCCACAAGCCCTATGACGCGCAGCAGCTCGGGCTGGCGTTGATGGCCGCCTATGACGAAGTTCCGACCCTGAACTGACTACTCGGCCGGCACTGCCGCCGGCGGCCCCGCAGGCCGCCCGGAGAGCCTGCGCAGCAGGCGGGTCATCGGGCCGTGACGGTCCATCCAGTCGGCATAAGCCCGATAAGCGGGATCGGCCATCAGATGCCGCTCCTCGGTGCGTGCGCGCCAGTAATAGACGCCGCTGACCAGCGCCAGCAGCATGGTGTTGCGGATCGCATCGTTGAGATTGTGGGTGGTCGCGAAGAACGGCAAGGTCGCCAGCCACCAGAACGCATTCTTCGACACGTAGGCGGGATGTTTGGTCAGCCGATAGGGGCCGCCGGTCAGGATGCCGCGATGCGTGAGATTGGAGAAGCGGATCCCGAACGCCACCGTTGCCCAGGCATAGACGGCGGTCAGCAGCACCAGCAGCAGCGCCCAGAGCGCGATCAAGGCCGGATAGCCGTCGAGCCAATAGACCCAGCCGTCATCGCCCATCGTTCCCGGATGATAGTTGAGCGGCCGGCCCTCGCCCATCATGATGAACGGCGGGTAGCAGATCAGCGCCGCCATCCATCCGGCGGCATAGGGATTGGCCGAGCGGATGTGGGAGTCGAGCGGCTTCAGCGTCAGCGCATAGCCGACCGTTGCGAATACCGTATCGACCATGAACATGCAGCTGACCAGCCAGCGCGTCAGCGTGAGGATGTTGGTGCCGATCTCCGCGCCGCTCGGGGTAATCACCCGAAACCAGTTGCCCGGAACGATCGCGATCATGAAGGCCAGGAAGAATCCCTTCACCGCCCAGCTGCGCAGGTGGTCATGAACGGCCGTGCGATCGACGAGGCTGGTTCGGCCGATGACGAGCTGGCCGAAGTGCCAGGACCCGTCCCGCGGCGCCTTCAGCCGCCGGTCGATCCACAGGATATAAGGGACGGAGAGCAGCACTAGCGGCCCCGCCGCCCAGCCGAGCAGGCGCATGGAGAAGAGATAGGGATCCTCCCAATACCAGCGTCCAAGACAATATAGGAAGGCGATGCCGGCCCAGGTCGCCCACAGGCCGACGATCTTGACGATGCTGGTCTCGCGGGTCTCGCGCCATGGCCGGGGCGGCACCGACCAGTCGATGCCGGTCGATGCGCGGCGATGAACCTTGTCCACCGCGATCGACCACAGGATCATCGGCCCGGCGCAGGCCAGCATCGCGCAAAGCGACGCATTGGGCCCGGAATAGTCGAAGGTCCGCGCCACCAGCACCCAAAGGATCAGGCCGACAAGGCCGGAGACTCCGACCATCGGGCCGACCGCCGAGGCGGGCCTCGCGTCGGCATCGGAGCCGGGATCGGCGTTGGTGTCCACGTCCATGGCTGCCATCTGTAACGGCAAAGCGTAAGCAGACGGTGAATCGACGAGCCTGCGGTTCCGATCATACGCAGTCTCGGTCGCACTTTCCAGAACCGGCGCCGGAACCGCGGCTTCGTGGATTACCAGCGGGTATCCGTAAGAAACCTTAAACCAAACACCGGGTAGACCGGCATCCTGACGGGAAGGGTGCCGGAGTCGTTACTCGATGGTGGAAAGAGGTTCGATGCTGTCACACGAAGAGCATGAGGAGACGACCTACTCCTTCAGCTCGGAAACGCCCGAGCCGTCGGAGCGTCGTACCGGCCGCCGTCACATGACGATTCTACGCGTCGGCGGCCTGATCGGGTCGCGCGGCCGTGAGCTCTGTCTGATCCGCAACATCTCCGCGGGCGGTCTGATGGCCCACGTTTATTCGCGTCACGCCCATGGCGAGCACGTTGCGATCGAACTCAAGGGCAACAAGCCGATCGAGGGCGTCGTGCGCTGGGCGGAAGGCTCCAACATCGGCATCCAGTTCGATACGCCGATCGATGTCGCCGAAATGCTGTCCAGCCAGGCATTGCTAGACAATGGCTGGACTCCGCGCATGCCGCGGGTCGAAGTCGATCGCCTCGCCACAATTCGCTGCGGCGCCCGCCTGTACGGGGTCAACACCCACGATATCTCTCAGGGCGGGGTCAAGGTCGAGACCGACGAGCCGCTGCCGGCGGGGGCTCAGGTGGTGATCACGATGGAACGGTTCCGGCCGCTCCAGGGCGCGGTACGCTGGTCCGGCGACGGACTTGCCGGCATCGCCTTCAACCAGGCGATCCCGTTCGGCGAGCTGATGACCTGGCTGATCCCCGACAAGGTCAAGGGTTGACGATCGGGGCGCCGCGGCGCCCCGGAGGCCGGTCGTCTTCTGTCCGCTAACGTGTCGCGACACCCGCATGGTCGTCCAAGCGTTACGCGGTGATGCGCCTCCTCCTCCCCCTCCTGCTTGCCCCCATCCTGGCGATCGGCGCCTGCAGCCCCGCGCCGGCCCCTCGCATCGCCGCTTCGGAAGCCCAGTATGCCGACCTTCGCGAGACGCGATGGAACGGCCTCGTCGTCCGGGCGGCCGGGACTCCCGACGATGCGGCCCTGCTGTTTGCGAACGGGCGCCGGACGGTGCATCGGGAGCGAGATCCCGGCGCACAGGCCTGGGGGCTGTTTCCGCCGCGGGATCTCGACGGCGACGACCTCGACGATCTTCACGCCTGGTTCTGGAGCGGCGGCGCGCATTGCTGCATCACCCATTTGGTCTATCCCGGCACGATGGGCGCCAGGCCCGTCTCGCCGCCACCTGCCTGGCGGCTTGTGCAAGGCGACGGTGATCCGATCGGGTTCACGACGATCCCCGATCATCCGCGCCCGCTGCTCATCCTCTCCGACGCGTCCTCGGCTTACGTCTCCGGTGCCTTCGCCGACACGCCGAGCTTCCCCTTCTTCGTCGAAGCCGGTCCGAACGGGCTTCGGCTTGCCGAGGCGCTGATGCGCTCGGTCGAACCGGGTGGAGGCCCGGCCGTGCTTCGCGACGGCCCTCCCGGTCTCGCTGCTGCGGTGGGCAGCGCCTTCGGATCGGAGATCGCGCAAACCGGCCGCATTCCGCCGCCCGCGGAACGGATCCGGGTTTTGCGCGCCCGCCTCGACGGGATCCTGCGCGCCAAAGGGCCCGGAACGCCCGCCGCCGAGGCGATCGCCGCAGCCGATCTGCTCCCGGACATCGAGCGCCACATCAAGCTTTATTGCGTCTACGATCCCTATTGCGACATCCCTGCTCTCGCCGCCGAGATTGAGGGCGGGCGCCCAGGCGTGCTCGGGCCGTGGCTGCGCGAGCTCGATCAGAGCTGGCGTGCCTCTCCTCTGTACGCCCTCAAGCGACGGGATCGATGATGCCCCAATGCGGCAAAGCACGGGCGACGCAATCGACGCGTTGACAGGCGCCTGCGTGTCGGCCATTGAGCCCCCCGCTCGCTTCGGGCGCACCTGGACAGGTGGCCGAGTGGTTAAAGGCAGCAGACTGTAAATCTGCCCGTCATGGACGTACGCTGGTTCGAATCCAGCCCTGTCCACCAGGCGCACGAAGCGAGCGATGAGCGGGTGTAGCTCAATGGTAGAGCAGAAGCCTTCCAAGCTTACGACGAGGGTTCGATTCCCTTCACCCGCTCCAGCTTCCGCAGACGCAGCCGCTTTCCTGCCCTGCGCGCGCTCAACGGACGCAGTAGCGCGGTCGCCGGCACTGGAATGCCCCCGCCCTCCCCAGTAGCCTGTTCCGAAATCCAGGGAGAGCGTCGATGTCCTATGCGGGAAGTTGCCACTGCGGTGCGGTGGCGTTCGAGGTGGCGGGAGATCCACCGGCGGAGGCGATGAGCTGCAATTGCTCCCACTGCCGCCGCAAGGGCTTCCTGCTGAGCTTCGTCCCCGCAGCGCGCTTCGCCGTGACCCAGGGCGAGGCGCTGCTCAAGACCTACACGTTCAACACCCATCGGCTGCGCCATCGTTTCTGCACCGAGTGCGGCGTTCAGCCCTTCTCGGAAGGTACCGCGCCGGACGGCGCCGAAACCCGGGCGATCAACTTGCGATGCGTGCCGTCGATCGATCTCGACGGTTTGACTGTCCAGAAGGTCAACGGCGCCGACTTCTGATCCCGCTCACCCGACGCGGGCCGCGTACCAGCCGCCGCTGCATTCGACCGAAATGCCGGCGTCGAACAATCGGCTCAGCAGCGCGGGATCCAGCAGCCGCGCCTTTGCATCGTCGCCGGTGACTCGGCCGTGCTTGATCGTCACGACATGATCGATCTCGGGCAGGATCTCCTCGACATGATGGGTGACCATGATCAACGTCGTGCCGCCGCGGGCGAGGCCGCGCAACGTCTCGAGAAACTGACGCCGTGCGCCCGGATCGAGACCGCCGCAGGGCTCGTCCAGGAACAGGGCACGGGGTTCGTGGACGAGCGCGCGGGCGATCAGCACCCGCCGCGCTTCCCCGGTCGAGAGGGTCGCCATGTCGCGCCCGGCGAGCGCATCGATGCCGGTGCGGGCGAGCGCCGCCTCGGTCCGGTGCCGCATGCTTTCGGTGAGGACATGGTGCCGCCAGACCCCGCTCGCACCGAAGAAGGCGGAAGCCACCGCGTCGAAGGCGGTCAGAGGCCCCCGCCCCGGCTCCCGCGCCGCGAGATCCGCGTGGAGCGACGGCGAAACGATGCCGATCACCTGCTTCAGATCGGCGACGCTCCACCGCGCCCGCCCGAGGATCCGGACCTGATGTCCGCTCTGCGGGTAGAATTCACGGGTGAGCAGGCCGAGCAGAGTGGACTTGCCCGAACCGTTGGGGCCGAGGATCGCTGTGTGCTGCCCCTGCCCGATGCGCAGGCTGAAGCGATCGAGCACGAGGCGATCGCCGCGCATCACGCTGATCTCGTCGAGCTCGAGCAGGGGAGGATCGGGTCGGTCGGCTGATTCGGTCATGCGCGGCGGCGTACAGGTCATCGTCTCGCCAGGGGAGAGGCTAGGCCTGCGCCGAGAAGCGCATCGCCGCGATGCAGCCGGGGCGCTTAGCCCAGGACGGGTTCCTCGAAGACGATCTTCCAGAATCCGGTCTCGGCGCCCTCGACCCCGAAGTCATTGTCGCTGACCAGCAGCAATTCGTACGGCGACAGAACCGCCATGCCCTCCAGATCCGCGCCGACTTGTGGCAGATCGTCGGTGCTGAGCAGCAGGGTCTTGGCGAGCGTCGGCAGCGACACATCCTGAGCGCTCAGCTGCTCGACCGTCGGCCGGGTGGCGAGATCGAGATGCTCGGCGCCGAGCGCACGCGCGGGATCGAGGTCGACCCGAAACAGCTTCGACGTTCGCGAGGCTCGCTCCAGCACCAGCAGCCGGTCCTCCCCCAGCCAGACGAGTTCGCTCACCTTGATGTCGCTGCGGGTGATCGCCTCGACCGCCGCGTCGCGGGAGAAGCTTTCCGGCGGATCCAGCGGATAGAGATATTGTGCGGCGACCCTCATGTCGGTGCCGTCCAGTCGCCACAGGCGAACGTGGCGCGCCGCGGCATGGGCCTCCGGATCCGGATGCGCGAGCGGACTCTGAAAGGCGAGGAAGAGCCGTTCGCCGTCCGCCGAGGCGGCGATCGCCTCGAAGCCGCGGTTGATCTGCCGGCGGGCGGCGATGGCCGGCAGCGTCCGATGCACCGGGTAGCGGGCACCGGTCAGCGTCACGGTCTCGGGCACGAACCGGGCGAGGACCTGCCCCTCGGCGGCGATGCGGACCAGCGAAGGTCCGAATTCGTCGCCGACGACGAAACTGCCGTCGGCAAGCGCGACGATGCCCTCGCTGTCGAGGCCGGACGGATCCGGCGCGATCACCCGCCCGTCAAGATCGAAAGCGGGTTCGGAAATGGCGTGATCGCCGCCGGGCATAGGCAGGCCCGAAATCGGTGTCCCCTGGGCATCGGTGAGACGCAGCGTGGACAGGATTTCGACCGCATCGCCGGCGATCCGCAATTGCGCGATCGCCGGGCCGAGATCGACCCGCGGCATCACCTTGGCCCCCGCCGTCCCCATCAGCGGCCGGAGATGGTCGAGGCCGTAACGCTCGACCAAAGTCTTCACCTTGAGGTTCGGCCCGCGATCGCCGACGGCCCAGACGACTCCGTCCGGATCTCCCGGGCGGCGGGCGAGACCCGAGCCATAGCTCGACCGCAATACCATCGGCGCGGCGGGACACGGAATGACGCCCAGGCGCTGATCGGTCCAGTTCAGCCGCTGGGCGGTGAAGCGGGGCGCCGCCATGCCGGATCCTATTCGCCGAAGATGCGGGCGTGCGCGCGCACCGGAAAGGTGCCCATTCCTCGGATCTTCGGCGGAACCGCCGAGAACCGGAACCCAGACGGCGGCAGATTACCGAGCCCGGTCATGTGCTCGACGATCGGAATGCCGGCGGCGAGCAGCACCGTATGGACCGGGCGGCCGTTCCCGGAAGTGTCGTCGATATTGTGCGAATCGATGCCGACCAGCGCCGCCCCTGCATCGCGCAGCCGGATCGCCGCCGCCTCGGTGAGGAACGGATGACCCTCGAAATAGGCGTCGGTCCGCCAATGCCGATCCCAGCCGGTGTGGACCAGCACCGCACGCCCGCGCACGTCCGAACCGTCGAACGCCGACGGTCCGATCGCCTTGCCGTCGCCGGCGGTGACGACGATGCCGGGCAGATCGGCGATGCTGTCGAGCGTAAGGCCGGCGAGATCGATCCCGTCCGCATAGCGGTGGAACGGTGTGTCGAGATAGGTGCCGGTATTGGACACCATGTCGATCCGCCCGATCTGGAATTCGGTCCCCTCGGCATACAGGCCGCGCGACTGCGCGCGAGCGAGATGATCGCAGATCAGGGGTGCCGGCAGCCCCTTGTAGGTGATCATGCCGTGCTCGATCTCATGGCTTAGATCGACGAACCTTCCTGTCTTGCGTGCCTCGTCCCGGTGCGTCACCAATTCCTCCCTTGCTGGTGGCGCGAGCCCTACACGGTTCGCAAGGCTGCGCGGAAGCCGCGCTCAGAAGTCGATCGTCACCGATGGCGCGCTGCGTGTGGCTTCGCCATGGTAGACGGCCTCGATATTGTTGCCGTCCGGATCGAGCAGGAAGGCGGCGTAATAACCGGGATGATAAGGGCGCTCGCCCGGCGCGCCATTGTCGCGGCCGCCCGCGGCGAGCCCTGCGGCGTGAAAGTCCTCGACCACGCTCCGGCTCTCCGCCTGGAAAGCAAGGTGGTGCCGCCCGGTCAACTGCCCCTGCGCCGCCGCGCTCGCCGGGGTCGATACGAAGAATTCGTCGGCCCAGAAATAATCCTCGGCGCTGCCGCCCAATGGAATTCCGATCGCGCCGAGAACCGCCTCGTAGAAGCGACGGCTGGCAGCGAGGTCGGCGACGACGAGATGGACATGGTCGATCAGCCGACCGCGGTGCAGTTGCTGCGCTTCCATATCGTCTCCCTGCTCACCGTGATCATGTGATCCAATCAACCCTGGCCCGGCAAGCCGGCTTGCCCGTCATCGTCGCAGCAGCGCAACGGGCGGGCGCAATGCGCCGCCGAGAAAGATCGTTACGCGGCCAATCGCAACCTCGATCCTTTGCGCCGAAACAAAATCAGTCTGCTTCAGCAACGAACATTTGTATGAATAATGTGTGATTTTTGCTTGGCGACGCGATCGCTTCATGCATAATGTGGGACATAATACTAAGAAGTGAGACACGCCAAGAGCCGTCCAGCGGCCGTGCGAGCAGGAGAGGATGGGTGATGAACAAGGGGCTCAAGATACGTCCGGCGAGAAATGCCTGGCTCGGTGCATCGGCGGCTGCGCTGATCGCGGGGATGGCGAGCCCGGGCTGGGCGCAGGAAGGCGCCGGACCGGTCGCGGCAGACCCGGTCGCGACCGATGCGCCGGCACCGAGCACGCCGGACGAGGAAGGCATCATCGTCACCGGCTTTCGCGCGTCGCTCAACAGCGCGCTCAACCTGAAGCGGAGCGAAACCGCGGCGATCGACACGATCGTCGCCGAAGACATCGGCAAATTCCCCGACAGCAACCTTGCCGAGTCGATGCAGCGCATTCCGGGCGTCTCGCTGGCGCGCGGCGATGGCGGCGAAGGCCGAAACATCTCGGTGCGCGGTCTCGGCGCCGGTTTCACCCGCATCCGCATCAACGGCATGGAAGGCACGTCGCAGACCGGCTCGTCCGACATTTACGGTGCCGGCAATTCCGGGCGCAGCTTCGATTTCAACGTCTTCCCGTCCGAGATCTTCTCGTCGCTGACCGTGCGCAAGACGACTTCGGCGGATGTCGAGGAAGGCTCGCTCGGCGCCACCGTCGATCTGCGCGCGCCCAAGCCGTTCGACTACAAGCAGGATCTGGTGCTGAGCGCGACCGCGCGCGGGGTCTACAACGAGCTCAGCAAGAAGGTCGATCCGCGCGCGTCGCTGCTCGTCTCCAAGCAATTCGGATCGTTCGGGATCCTCGGCTCGCTCGCTTATACCAGCCGCAACATCCGCGAAGTCGGCTATTCGGCGGTGGACGTCCTATCCTCCACGCTGGGCGGCAACCAGCTCGGCACGGGCGCGGCCGCCCAGCCCTTCTGCACGCCGATCGGAGTCACGCCGATTAGCCCCTCGCCCGTCGCACAGGCGGCCAAGGGTGCCACCGCGACAATGTGCAGCACGAACAATCCGCGCACCGGCAGCGTCGCCGCCTACAACACGATCATGGCGCTGCGCAGCGCCGCGGCGCCCAACACGCCGGGCAGCGGCGCCTTCTTCCCGCGCATCCCGCGTTTCGTGAACTCGGAGCAGGACAACAAGCGCTACGCCGCATCGCTGACCCTGCAATGGCAGCCGAGCGACGACACCGACATCTCGATCGACGGCCTGTTCTCCCGCTACGACGTCACCCGCCGAGACAATTACATCGCCGGCCTGTCCTTCGGCCGCAACGTCAACAATAACGGCCAGCCGATGGTGTCGGTGCGCGACATCGAATTCGACCAGAACGGATCTTTGGTCTACGGACTGTTCGACGGCGTCGACGTTCGCTCCGAGGGGCTCGAGGACCATTTCGTCTCGACCTTCAAGCAGGTCAATCTGAACTTCAAGCACCGGTTCAGCGATGCGTTCGTGATCGACGGCATGTTCGGCGTGTCGCGATCGCTGTGGGACGGCAAGGAGCGATTGCAGACCTTCATCGACGCGATCGACACCGACAGTTTCGTGATCGATTATCGTGACGGCAAGACCGTTCCGACGATCGGCTTCGGCTTCGACGTCTCCGATCCGACCAATTTCGCCTATGCGCCTGCGCTCGCCGACGGCACCGTGCTCGGCGGCTTCAGCACCCAGGGCAAGCCGTCGCGCAACGTCATCGACAACAAGACGTTCGAGCTCAACGGCACCTATGAGGTCGCCGACGGCTTTTCGATCAAGGTCGGCGGCCAGTGGCGCGAGGGCGACAGCCGCGCCCGGACCGCGGCGCTCTATCTCGGCCAGAACCTCACCCAGATGCTGCCGGCGGGAACGACGCTCGCCAGCATCACCCGTCAGATCGAAGGGGTGGACAAATTGTTCGGCATGGGCGCGCCGGCGAGCTGGGCCTCGGTGGATGCCGACAAATGGCGCGAGACGTTCGGATTCCCCGACAGTTTCGACTTCTGCACCACCGCCGATTGCGGCAGCGGCACCTCGCAGATCCGCGAGCGCGTGAAGAGCGCTTACGTGATGGTCAATTTCGACACGCGCGATTTCCTGCCGATCCCGGTGCGCGGCGATCTCGGCGTTCGCTACGTCCACACCGATCAGCGTTCGGTCGGCTACCTGTCCCGCGCGCTGGCGACCAGTCCGACCGGCGTGACCGCCGTCGCCAACGAGGTGAACCGCTCGTACGAGGATTGGCTGCCGTCGATGAACCTGGTGTTCGAGTTCACGCCGAGCCTGCTCGGGCGACTGTCGTTCGCCGACGTCATGTCACGTCCCGAATATGGCCCGCTGACGCCCAGTTCGGCGTCGATCACGGCGACCACCCGCAACGGCACCGCCAACAATCCGTTCCTGGATCCGATCCGCGCCACGACCTTCGACGCCTCACTGGAATGGTATTTCCGACCCGGATCCCTGCTGTCGGTCGCCTATTTCCACAAGGACATCAAATCGTTCATCCAGACCGCATCGAACCAGATCCCGTTCAACCAGCTCGGCTTGCCCGACGAATTGCTGAACGGCACCAACTCGGTGCCCACGGACATCTTCACCATCCGGCAGCCGCTCAACACGCCCGGCGGCCCGCTCAAGGGCGTCGAGGTCAACGCCCAGGTTCAGCTCGATTTTCTCCCCGGCTTGCTGTCGAACTTCGGGATCCTCGCCAATTACACCCACGTCACCTCGAAGATCGACTACATCCTGCAGTCCGGCGGCACCTACAATGCCGATCTCGTCGGCCTGTCCAAGGACGCGGCCAGCGGCACCCTGTTCTACGAGGATGATCGCTTCAGCATCCGCGCCACGGCAAGCTATCGCGGCCCGTATATTCGCGGCATCATCGGTGCGAACGGCAACGATTATCAGGGCAATCGCGGCAACACCTTCGTCGACGCCTCGGCCTCCTACAATCTGACCAAGAACTTCAAGCTGATCCTGGAAGCGCAGAATCTGACCGACGAGCGCAACAGCCTGTTCATCGACAGCGCCCGTACCGACACCCTGTTCGAGACGCGGATCGGCCGGACCCTCACCTTCGGGGCCAATTTCCAGTTCTAGCGCTCCGGTTCACAGCCTGCTTCCCGATCTCAGGTCGGAGCTGACCGCCGGACCTGGAGATGACCGAGCTATGGTGGGCCGAGAAGCACCGGTGCGTCCGCCACCAGGTCGGTGGGTCAGCGCGCGCGGTGGATGCGACGGCTGCGGTGGACGTGCCAGAAATGGCGGGCGAGCTGGATCATGATGATCACGGAGGCGATCGCGATCAGCGCGGATTCGCCGCTCGATCCGTCCTCCGCCTCATGCGCGGCGGCGGACAGGCCGATGAAGGGCATGACCAGCAAGGCCAATCCGGTGACGATCTGGTCCACTGCGTTGTTCATCGCGTGCTCCTCGCCTGCCCTGCCTTTACCAAAGAAACGCACGCGGCGTCCATGGGTGCCGCGGCGGCCGGGACGGACCCGTCCGTTTCGGCCCGAACTTCCCGGGCGGCGGCGAGACACCGCCGCCACGCGCGGATGGAGAGACGAGCAGACCCGCGCGACTTCGTTTGCTAGCGGCGCTTGCACGAAGTTGCGCCGGGGTCGCGCCGCTTCGCCACATGCCGGAAGACCAGCCCGCCGCGCGCCTGTCCGGCGTGATGCTCAGGCCCACTTCGCGTTGGAAGAGTTCGCGACACAATTCCATCCTCTTGGGCGTTCTGCAGCAGGCCTGCGACGACCGTATTGACCGATATTACGGTTGATTTTCAAACGGCATCGTGCGGCTCGGCGAACCTGCACTGAGCGGTGTCTCCGATCCCGTCGCACCCGGCGGCGGACCGGCGGCGATATGGAACGTGCGCCCTTAGCGCGCCAAATCGCAAGCCGGCCGCCGGTCGGTATTCTGTTCTTGTCCGATCCTGTGCCTTCAAGGAAGGGCATGCCCGCGGCAGAGGAATTGCCCGCCCCCGGCGATGGCTCAACGAGTTCGCACGCGGAAAGCAAGCGGCGGAACATAACAGGAACGGCAGCCCGGGTCAATCTTCAAATGCGCTGAACTCAAGAGTGCAGTCCTTCGTTCGCCGGGATGTTAGCTCCCGCCACGGCGGACCTCCTGCGCCCGACCAAACGAATGGCAGCTAAGCTCCCACAAAGCCGACATCGAAGCGTCAGCGAGACGAAGGTCCGCTCCTGACCTGCAAAGCGGCGCCGCTCAGGACCTGCGGTGGACCACGATCGGAACCCGCGGGACAATGGCCCGCTCCGAGGGATTCGAACCCCCGACCCTCAGGTTCGAAGCCTGATGCTCTATCCGGCTGAGCTAGGAGCGGTAGCCGGCACCCTAATCCGGATGGCGGTGCGGCCGCAAGGAGGGCGCTGGTGCGGAGCCCCGCACCTCCCCGGCGCTCGCCGTTCCGAGCTGCCGGGGCGGTGTCTGTTATTGGATCCTTTGCAGACTTTCGGACGCGGCATGGTGACGAAGTTCGCTACAGCCGGAAACGACCCATCCCGGACGTTGCTGTCATGACCCCGAAGGCTCCCGCGCTACTCGTCGCGCGAGGTGCCGAAGGCGCTGGTTCGCCCAAGGCGCGGCAGCGACCTTGCCCAGGTGAGGTTCCAATTCTCGTTGGTCGGCCTCATCCAAGCCTGGAACCCACTGGAGCGCGAGCTCGGCCCAATAAGCCGATAGCGACAGAGCCGCCCGAACTACCTTCCATAGCGGAAAGGGTTCACCGCCAGCCTCTCTAAAAGCCCCGCGAACGTCATCGAGGCGGTTCTCCAATAGACCGACCGCCCTCCAGTATTCCGCATCATTCAGGCCCGAGCACTGGCCTCCGCCGCAGATCTCCCAACCACCGGATTGTGCAGGCCGGATCGCCAAGTCGTTTCCGAAGGAGATTGCGGGAGGCTCGGCCGATGCGCGTAATGGGAAGGTCATGGAGCGAAGCTACTCGCTTGATCCACTCGGTCAACGTCGCGTTTCCACCCTGCCCGGCTGTTCGGGTAGCGCACCGACGCCGGTCACGGCTACGTCCGGTTTCACGAGGCAGGCAGACGATCGCGCCGACGCGCGATCAGATCGGGACGGTCGACCCGGTCCGACCCGTTGCAGCCGTGCGGCCGTTAAGGCATACGGGAGTGCAGTGGGTCTTCTGCGAGTTGGGGGTCGTATCTTGAGTAATTTTCTTGGCGCACGGCTGATGCTGTTAGCGGCTTTGGTCGGATGCGGCGGAGTGGCCTCTGGGCAGGTGGCCCCGAAGTCTCCAGTTCACGTCACAGTGAACGGGGTGCTGTTTCTGTGTCCGCAGCTCGTTCAGCATGGGAGCGCTCCCGCTGAGCCCGAATTAGCTAAACTTGGATTTCAAACTTCTATCGGAAGCGGCGAAGGCTCGCTTCAGTTCGATGCGATTGAGAACAGCCGCAGCATTTTGAACGTCCGGTACGAAACCGCCGATAGACGTTGCATCCTCAACTACGCTGGTGCCGGCTATGAGCAAATCTCCGGAGTCGTGCGGGATACGGTCGTCAAAAATGGCCTGAAGCGGCTCACCGGCGGAGACAAGGATGGCGCCAAGGCCGATGTTTTTGAAGGACGCGTGCCGGGGCGCGCGAACACAGCTAGAGTGATCGTCATCGAAAACTATACTGATCGATCGGCAGCCATTAGCTATTCAGAGCGATGACGGTGGTCCGCCGCCGCGGCGCGACTCACGATGCAAGTCCACTTCGGTTTTGATCGGACCTGCAGCCGAATGTCTCGAATCGACCCGATTTCGCTGTTCCCGGCGCGATCACCTGGCGACCTGACGAAGGTCCGCTTCCGCGCGGCACCCTGCCGTTCGCCGTCGGCGTGCGTCGTGTGGGGATCTAGGACGTGCTTCGACCCGTTACAGACGTAGGATGCGCCGCGAGGGGGGTGCTAGGTTCGCAATGATGTGCTACTCGCTCATCATGCGATCCGTGTTTCTCGAAGGTATTGCGAGCGAAGAATTGGCGCTCCATGGGCTTTGTGCCGAGTTTCCCGATCAAGCGGCTTTTTCAACGAAGGTGGTCTTCGATCCTGACGGAAAGAACGCGATCGGGTGGCTCTACGTCGGAGAGGAAGATGAGCCGGATGAACAGTTGGGACCATTTCTGATCCAAGCCGACTATTCGGGGCGGCACTGGAATTTCGATGCGAAGGAGGTGGTCGTAGAGGCGCTGCGTCGCGTCCAGGCGCGAATTGGCGGTGAACTTCGAGACTACGGAAACTGAGCCTCTTTTCGTCCGTCTTCCACTCGAATGAGCTGTCCCCGCCGGCAATGGACGCGGCGGCCAATGTCCGCTCCCGCGCGGCAGGCTGACCTTCGCGCCGGCACAAGGCCAGATCGGGGCAGAAGGCCGGCTGCGACCCATCTCGGACATAGCCTGTTGCATACCTTCCGCGACTATTCCCGTAACGGATTTATCGTAGCCGCGGTTATAGGAATCCATCGCTAGTATGGCCAGAAACAGATCGTCTTTCATGTTTATATTTCCGTACTGAAATTACCGGGGCCAACGGCCCCCTTTAAATCGTTAAACCTCGTTGGCTCATAAGGCTTGCCATCGACCTTCCAGTGGTTGCGCCTATACTTGCTCAGCCATGGCAGGCGGGTCGAAATGGATCTCGTCACCGGATCTTCGACTATTTGGATCGTAATTCTTCGGAGCTTGACGCCGTCGCCGAAATACGCCCCAAGGTCGCTGGCATCGAGTTGACGAACCGATGACGGCTTTGCCGGATCGGCGAACACGACCATCAGAGGGTAGTCGGAGGGGCCCAGCACAGCTGAAGCGCGTTGACGCTGAAGGCGATCGATCCAGGCTTTATAGTCCGGCGAACCCCCGCCCGCTTCTCTCGTCGGCCTATTCAACTCCTCGAGAAAAGCCTTGAGCGGAACATGAACCGCATAGTCTCCATCCATAGGCTTCGCCGTCAACGCGAACAGAGTTTTCCCGTCCGCCAGGTCCACGGCGACGGCTTCACCGCTCATGTCAAACGTAACACGCCGCCCGAAGTCCCAGATGGGCGCTTCGATGACCCGGACCTCGATCACGCTCGAGCCTGAACGAAGTCCCGCCGGCGTATCAACCTCGACAGCCAATCGGTACCGGAGAGCATGTGTTCGATAGATAAGCGCACAGGAAGCAAGAAGAGCTGCGCAGACGATCATCAGCAAGCACAAACCCGCACTTCGGATTGCACGGTCGGAACTCGGGGCTGGATCAAGCTTCATATCACCTCTTGAATGCACCGCCTCTTAAATAGGATAGGCAAGATTCGACAACTTTCCGTGTGTGCAATGTAAAGTTCTTGATGCCGAGCGCCTCGCACTGGGAAACAGGCATCGGCGGCGTTGGGTGGAGTGCCAGATCAACACGCACCAGCGTTGCCGCAAATAACAATGTCGGGCTTCGTAAAGTTTTCGGTGGCGTCCCGAAGCTCCTCGACGACCTCATCCAGAAGCGGCAACTCCACAGCTGGATTTGACTGCTTTGCCCTCTCAAGAGCCTCGTCCGCTTCGACCAACAGCGTCGCTACCAGCAGCCAGTCGTATGAGTCCAGCGTCGCGCGTTGGGCCAACAAGTCGTGCGCTCGCTGAGCGGCCTCTGAGGCTCTATGAAAAGTGTCGCTCATCGGGGCAATGATGCCCCGGTGTGTCGGGTTCAGCAATGTCGCTTATCCGCCTTCCCCGGCTGTTGCCGGCGCCATTACTCCACTCGGCAGCCAATGTCCGATCTCGCGCTCGCAGGCTGACATTCGGCGCCGGCGTGTGCCAGACCGAGACGGTCGCCCGGGCCTATGCGTCGCCGTCTTTCGTCACTCTCATGCCGGAAGGCTAATCCGACGAATGTCGGACTTCCACCCGATTCAGCTGTTGCCGGCGCGATCTCAGGCCGCGGCGGCGAACGTCCGGTTGCGCGCGACAGGCCGACGTTCGTGCCTTGTCGCGCTTGCCCGCGCTCCTACAGCCGCCTGCGACCCAGAGCGGACCTTAGGTGTGAGCCTTCAACTCAGCCAGAGTCCCTTGGAGGCACGGAATTCCATCCCCTGAACATTGGGCGGCGAGAGCAATCTCGCGCCTCATCCGGTCCAAGTCGCTGCATCCGTGACCAGCTGCGAAGTTAAAGAGAAACAAGGGCTGTGGGTTCAGACGCCTGACCACGGCCACGTCTCGTAGAAGCACGCCATAGCCGACGCGCTTGTCGCGCCAGAGCCATTGACCGTCGGACATTTCCTGCGCGTAGAACACCAGCTTCGGCGCGTAAGGAACAGGCGATGGCCTCAACGACGTTGCGAGCTGCCATCCCGACCGGAGCGGGCAATCGCCGCCTGAACAGCAGGCGAGGGCCGCGAAGAAAACGGCGGCTAGTGTCCAATTCCCCCAAGTTCTCATTCACCGACGATGGCGCAGCTAACGTCCACTTTCCACCCTTCCCGGCTGTTCCCGGCGCGATCGACCGGCGCGGCGCGCAAGGTCCGGTTACACGCGCCAGGCGAAGTCGGTCTGGCCTAGGGCCGCGCCGGACGCCTACAGCGCGAACCGACCCGAAGTCGAACCTCCCGTCTGGGGCCCAGAAGTTGGAAAGCGGAGCACCCTCACAAGTGAGCCGGGCGTCTCACCGATCGACGTAGTACATCAGATGTTAGACGAAAACCCTCGACAGCGGTTGAACAGAGCCGACCTGCGCTTGACGGCGTCGAACGCCCGGGATCAGGAAAGCGTCGAGAAACCACCACGCCATCCACGCCAGGATCATTGCTGCCCACAAGGGCGGGACGGCAACGCCGCCGACCCACAGCGAACTCTTCTTCGACATGACCGAGCCAAGCGCCAGACCGCCCCAGAAAAAGCCCGCCATTGTCGTAGCCGAACGGAAGGCACCCAGATACATGCGATGCGCCGCAAAGGTGCCTCCGAACCACCACAGGACATAGGCCAAAGCGAGGCTCTTGGGCGGTTTGGTGAAGGTGGGCTGGAGCAAGGCTGCCGTTTGGAAGGCCGAGGATAGGACCGAGGACTGCTCTGCAAGCTTGCGACTGCGTTCTGCGGCCAGGAATGCTCGCGCTTGTGGCGACAGTTCCTGATCGTTGTCGCTAGGCGAATGCGCTGCCCCGAATTGCGGTTTCGACGAGCGCTCGCTGCCTGTAGGTGAACCCTTGCGTCCAAAGCCGGTCATATTAGCCCCCTGCGCTTCTACAGCGGCTACTAGATGCAATGCATTAAGAGAATGTTTGCAGCCGCGTCTGACTGCCCCCGGCACCATGTATCTTTTGAGCGGCAATCTCGAGGCCACCTGCAAACCTTCGATGCCTCGCATCCACCCCATTCAGCTGGTGCCGGTGCGATCGGGGACCGCGGCGGTGAACGTCCGGTTTCGCGCGCCAGGCAGATGTTCGCGCGTGATCGGAAGCGTTCCGCCTCTTACAGCGCCTAGCGACCCTAGTCGGACGCCAGACGTTCGGTCCTGGGATCGTTTGAAAGCTTGGTGATCAACTCGTCCAATTCTTTGAATGTCTGACCAGCCTGTGCCGCTTGCTCGCATGCCGCACGCGCGGCGCGTTCCAAGACTCAGGTGCAGCCGTGTTCCGTCGGATTATCTGTCTGCTTTCGATCTCCGGGAGCTTGCCGCTTCGATGTCTGTCGCCGTCCACCATCCCCGCTCAGCGAGGTACCCTCCAGCGACACTAAGCCCCGACAGGTTCGGCCGCGCAGCTGGGAGACGAACGAGCAAGAGGTTGAGCAATCGATGACGACGCTCCTCGCGCAGGTTCCCAAACAGAAGTGAGCTCCTCACGAATGTCGCGAAACCACCCTGCCCTGTCATTCCCCCCCGAATCGCCGGGCGGTCTCACGAATGTCGGGCTCCGCGCGGTGCCTGACGTTCGCCGGCGGCGTGCTCCAGATCGAGCGCTACGACGCGGTCCGACCCACTCAGCTTCACGATCGGTTTGGCATCCCGATCAGCGGGCGCTATAAGCGGCGTGTCGGAAAAGGCAGACTTGGTTTGGTAAGCCCAAGTCCTCCCGGTAACGGGAGCTCTGGTCTTTGGCTTCGTGCACGAGATCCCCGCGACGAACGAAAGGACGCCTTGTGCGTCCCCGCGTTCGTCCATGTGGGTCTCAGCTTCGAGAAACGCTCCGGTCGAACGTCGACAGCGGAGCCGAACCATGAACGAATTCACCCCCGATCACCACGATGTCCTGATTGCCGGCGCTGGTCCGGTCGGTCTGTTCCTGGCTTGCGAGCTGCGGTTGGCCGGATGCTCGGTGTTGATCCTCGAACAGGCGATATATCCTTCCACGCCGCTCAAGCGCGCGCCCCTTGGTTTGCGCGGTCTCTCCCTCGCGACGATCGAAAGCTTCGACAGGCGTAACCTGTTGGAGCCGCTGAAAGCACGGATATCGGCCCGCGAGATCGCGGCCGCTGCGCCCTGGATGAAAGAGGAGCGAAGGCCTGGCGGGCATTTTGCCGGGATCAAATTCTTCCTCGACCAGATCAACCAGGAGCGCTGGTCTTACCGCCTGCAAGACTCGGCCAGCCCGATGGCCGCCGATCTGGAGAGCATCGGGGCCGTTCTGACGGACCGCGCGCTGCAACTGGGGGTCACGATCAGGTACGGCCTAAGCGTTTCGCACGTTGGTGCAACGAACAGCGATGTGACCGTGCGCGCCAGCGGAGAGACGTTTCGGGCAAGCTGGCTCGTCGGCTGCGATGGCGGCCGCAGCGCAGTGCGCAAGGCGGCGGGCTTCGGTTTCACCGGCTCGGAGCCCGAGTTCACCGGCTACTTCGCCGAGGTCGAAGTGGCCGATCCATCGATGCTGGAACCCGGTCACCACGATACATCGGCCGGCACTTACATCTTCGACCTGCCCCACATGATCAGAATGGTGGAGTTCGACGGCGGGGCACATCACCGCGGCAAACCAATCACCCGGGATCATCTCCAGACGGTGCTGCGCCGCGTTTCCGGTAAGAACGTCGAACTGAATTCGATCGGCCAAGTCACTACCTGGACCGATCGAGCCTATCTCGCGACCGAATATCGGCGAGGGCGGGTGCTGCTCGCTGGTGATGCCGCACACATCCACTCTCCGCTGGGTGGCCAAGGCCTCAACCTCGGTCTTGGCGACGCGATGAACCTGGGCTGGAAGCTCGCTGCGACGATCCGCGGCGACGCCGCCGCTGAACTCATCGACAGCTATCAGCTCGAGCGTCGGCCAGTCGCCGAGCAGATACTCGACTGGTCGCGCGCGCAGGTCGCGCTCATGCGACCCAGCCGAAGCGCGCAAGCACTTCGCGCGATCGTCGGCGACCTGATTGCCACAAGGGAGGGCGCAACCTATTTCGCCGAGCGCGTTTGGGGCGTGTCGCTGCGCTATGACCTGGGCAGCGACCATCCACTCGTCGGACTCAGCGCCCCCAATTATGAGATCGACGACGGTACGCGCCTGAACGAACATTTATCACGAGGGCGTGCGCTTCTGCTCGACTTTCGTGAGAGCGATCGTTTGCGGACGCTTGCCGATCGGTACCGCGACCAAGTGACCTATTCACGGTGCAACTCGAACCATCCGTCAGCCCTACACATCCTCCTGGTTCGCGCCGATGGCTTTGTCGCCTGGGCAAGCGAGCGCCCCTATGAAGAAGCTGACGTCGTCCAAGCTATAGCGCAATGGTTCGACGCCGCAGGGGATCTCGGCAGGTCCACGGCGCCATAGGTAAGCGTTCGGCGTGTCCGCCTTAGCTCGGTCGCCTGCCGACAGCCGCCAGAGCACTTTCACCAGCGCCTGGGAATTCGACCTTGCGAAGCTCATCGACGAAGCGGGATTCCACAAGGCCTACCTGCGGCCAGGACAGAGAAGTCGAGCTGAAACGCGAGCCCATCAACGTAGCCCCGGACGCTCCAAGCTGAAGACCATGGCTGGTCCGCCCTGGCCCGATCCTTCGCCTGTGTTGCCAACTTCGACGCGCACGGCTGGGGCCGAGAAACGGGGTACCAGAGGGGTACCAGCGGGGTACCAGACAGCGGGTGTTGGTACTGCCGCCGAATGCGGTAGGTTGGCGAACATGAAGATGGACACGATAGACGAGCGCCAGCGGGCGGCGATCCTACGCCTGACCGCGGCCGAGCGGGATTGCCTCAGACGCTGTCTGGACCATCAGACTGCGAAGCAGATGGCGCTCGATCTTGGCATCTCTTCGCACGCCGTCGAGAAAAGGTTGAAGATGGCCCGCGCCAAGCTCGGACTGTCCTCATCCCTCGAAGCTGCGAAGCTCGTGGAGGCGATAGAGCGGTCCGGTCGGCTGGGACCCGGCTCGTCGGACCTTTCGCCGAGCGATGTGAGGCCGGATGGAGGCGGCGCCGTTGCCGCCCCGCAAAACGAGACCGGGCGGAGCACGCGGCGGCGCCTGTTCTTCATGGTCTCGGGAGCGATGCTAATGAGCTTTATTGCTGCAGCAGCCTTGATGATGTGGGTTCAGTCAGCCGGCGCTATCGAAGGCCGGGCGAGCCCGTCGGCAACGGTCCCGACGCCCCCGCCCGCCGCATCCAGCGCCGTGCCGGCTGCCGGCACCGAATCCGCGCTGCGGCGCCTCGTCGCCGGCCTGGCGAGCGGCGCTCCCGACTATGGCAAGCTCTCTCCGCAATTCGCAGAGATCGTCCGGCGGGATCTGCCCATGACCCATCCCATGTTCAAATCGCTGGGCGCGCTCAGGTCGGTCACCTTCCGCGGCCGCGGCCCGCGGGGCGACGACGCCTACGATCTGGTGTTTGCCAATGGCGCGGTGCTGATGTCGGCCGCGCTCGACGCCGAAGGCAGGATGGCCGGCGGCATTCTCGCACCCCCCGACGCCAAAATCCCCGGCTTCTGACCGGAGGCTGCCTTGCGGGACGAAGGAGGGCCTGCGCCCGGCCCGTTCCGTCGATGGGGAACCGCGAGTCTCCGGCCTCCACGCGCTTCGGGCAGTTGCCGGAAGTCGAGCCAAATCTCGGCTGCCGGCGCTGCCGCGTCCGCGGGATCGCCACGGTCAACCGGCTCCGGGTCGTTGCGGGAGGGAGGCAAGGAGGTTCTCCAACCGGCAGCAAACGCCCAGGATCAGCCATCGCATCGCCGTTTCCAAGGCTCCGAAAGCTCACACCGGATCAAGACAAAAGATGCGACGCTCGGCCGATGCAAACCAGATTTGCGTTCGGCGTCGTACCCTCTCGCAAGAAGGTAGAATATCATGAAGGTTTTCAGCCATGTCTGCTTGCCCGCTCTCGTCATGACCACGGCGCTCGGGGGCATCGCCGCAATTTCGGCCGCGCCATCGACATCGGCGATGGCGGCGCAACCGCCATCCGCACCTGCGCGCGAGACCCGTCCAACGGGAACATTGGATGCCTCGGCGCGCCAGGACGTTGTCGCAAGCCTCAGCCAAGCGCTACGCGACCGCTATATCTTTCCCGACGTTGGAGAGCGAGCAGCAGCCCGGATCAGTGCCGCGCTGAAGGCCGGCGCGTATGACGGCCTGGCGGATCGGACCGCCTTCGTGCAAAGGCTGGACGCGGATGTCCGCGCGATCGCCAAAGACAAGCATCTGAACATCCTCTCGCCCGGCGGCGGACCGCCGCCGCGCCGGGTCGCGATGCCCGCCGATGAGGAAGGTATCACCCGCGCAGACAAACTCGCAGGGAATATCGGCTACATCGAAATCGTCGGGTTCCCACCGCCTCAGGCGTTCAAGCCTGTCGCGGACCGGGCCATGTCGGCTTTGCAAGGCAGCCGCGGGCTCATCATTGATGTCCGCCGCAACGGCGGCGGTTCCCCCGAAGGCGTCGCCTATCTTGTAAGCTACCTCGTCAAGCAGAGCGTGCCCCTCAGCACCATCATTTCACGCACGCCGAAGACGCAGGAATTCACTCGGCAGACGTTCAGCAGCACGCCGACCCCGGTCAGCTTTGCCGATATTCCCGTCTACGTGCTCACGAGCAAGGATACCTTCTCGGGCGGAGAAGATTTTGCCTACACGGTCCAGGCGCTGAAACGAGCAACGATCATCGGTGAGGTGACCGGTGGCGGTGCCAATCCGACCGGCCCCGTCGATCTGGGTCACGGCGTGATCGCCACGATACCGTTCGGGCGATCCGAGAACCCGATCACCAAGGCGAATTGGGAAGGGCGCGGCGTGCAGCCCGACGTATCGGTGGCCGCAAGCGACGGGCTGGAGGTGGCGCTACGGAGGGCAGGAACAAGACCCGCCAAGGAGATCGCAGCGGCGTCCGTCGAACGCGTGTTCGCACCCAGGACGACCGCGCTCCCCGGATACGAAACCGCGATGCGACAGCTGATTGCCGGCTATATGAGCGGAGCGCCGGATTATTCCATCATGACGCCGAAATTCGCCGATCAGACCCGCCGGGACCTGCCTCGGCTGAACGCAGAGCTCATGCCGCTGGGCGCGTTGCGGTCGGTCCGGTTCCGCCGCCCGATGATGGGCGGCGGCGAGTTCCTACTCCAGTTCGCCAACGGAAGTCGGATGATGCCGATCGTGCTCGACGAAGACGGCAAGATCGTTGCGGCGTTGCCGCCGATCCCGGCGCCTCCGGAGCAGTAGGAGGACAAGGCCGCGGCCGGGCTTGAGCTGGATAGGAGCGCGTGAGCGCAAGTTCGAAGCCAACGCGGCAATCGTCGTCGGTGTGCCGGCTGTCGTCTTCGGCGCGCTTGGCCAGAGCGCGCGCCGGTGATGGACTGCCCTCAGTCCTGGCCCAATCATTTGAGCGGCTATCCAGCCTCTGGCCGCTTGCGCCGAAGCCGCCGTTCGTCCAGCTTCGGAAGGAAGGATGGAAACCGGGAATGTCCGGACCGTCCTGTTCGTACTTGCGTGCCCGGCGTTGAACCAACGCCGTGAAGAGGGGTGCATGATGAACAAGGTTGCGCTGCTCACGTCGGCTCTCGTCCTGGCTGCGGTCGCGCCGACACCGGCCGCCGGCGCTTGCGCGACGGCGGCGTCGGCGGATGGACCGCAACTGCCTTCGACGGCGGCGGTGGTGCGTCTCGCCACGGATTGGGTCGATCGGATCAACAGGGCCGATGATGCCGCCTATCTCCGTTTCGTGGAAGAACGGGGACCGGTGTTGCTCGGTGGGTCGGAGCAGTGGCTGCAGCTGCGCGAATTCCTGCGCGGAATGGAATATTGCGGGGTCAAATCCGCGACGGCCGACGCCGTGGAGCTGTGGGTGTTCGACCCCAATTTCGACTCCTACGGCTCCTGGCGGTTCAAACCGGCCGCGACCGCCGCCGACAGAATCGAATTCATGGGCGGATCCCACGAAGACGCGGGACCGCCAGGCGCCGAGCGGCCGGCCGCGCTCCCGCTGCCGGCGCTGGTCAAGGCTGTCGAAGCGCGCGCGGCGGGCCGCGCGGCGAAGGATCAGTTTTCGGGCGCCATATTGCTGGCGCACGGCGGGCGCGTGCTGTTCGAAAAGGCCTATGGCCTCGCCGATCGAGCGTCCCGCAAGCCGAACAGGCTCGACACCCAGTTCCGGTTCGGATCGATGGGCAAGATGTTTACCGCGGTCGCGATCATGCAATTGGCCGAGAAGGGCAAGATCGATCTCGATGCGCCGATCGGACGCTATCTCACGGACTACCCAAACCAGGACATCGCAACCAAGGTGACCGTCGCCCACCTGCTCAGCCATACCGGGGGCACGGGCGACATTTTCGGACCCGACTTCGACCGCAACAAGGCGTCGCTGCGCAGCACGAAGGACTATGTCGCGCTGTACGGCGACCGTGCTGCCGAATTCGCACCCGGAAGCCGCCAGATGTACAGCAATTACGGCTTCATTCTGCTTGGGCGGATCGTGGAGCAGGTGTCCGGCCTCGGCTACGACGAGTATATCCAGCGTAACATCTTCACGCCGATCGGAATGGGTTCGACTGGAAACCGGCCGGAGAGCGACGTTCTGCCGCGCCGCGCCGTCAGCTATATGGGTTCGGGCGCGCGGCTGAAGAGCGCCGCCGACACGCTTCCGCTGGGCGGTACCGCGGCCGGCGGCGGCTATGCCACGGTCGGCGACTTCCATCGGTTCGTCGGGGGGCTGACGTCCCACCGGCTGCTGCGCGGCGAGACGCTGCAGAAGCTGATCGACGGCGGCGTGATGGCGGACGGGCAGTTCGCCTCCTTCGACTTCGGCGGAACGCTGCCCGGCGCGGGACGGTTCATCGGCCATGGCGGCGGCGCGCCGGGAATGAGCGGCTCGCTGCACCACTTCCTGAACAGCGGCGTGACGGTGATCGTGCTCGCCAATCGCGATCCGGGCACCGCCGAAAGCATCGCGATGTTCGCGGCGCACCGCCTGCCCGCCGGCCGACCGGATGCGAGCCAAGACGCTGCCCCTGCTGCGAGGTGATCGTCTGCGTGCCCGGGCGACCAACAGACTTGCCGCTCCAAAAGAAGTACGCTCCGGCGAAGCACCTCGAGCACGCGCGGCCATCAATGGGGGACAGGATGACGGAACTGGAACTTCGTGAGCAGATCGCGCGGCTGGGGCCATGGCACCACGACGTAGAAGTTCGGCCGGGTCTGAGGACCACCGACATATCGTCATTGGCCGACAGGACAGATGGCCGCACGCCCGGGATGTACCGGCCCGACGACCAGATCAGACGGCTGAGCGAAAACCTCTTCGACGGCGACTTCGACGGCCGCTCCTTCCTTGACTGCGCGTGCAACGGCGGTGGGCATGCACTCGCTGCCGCCCGGCTCGGCGCCGGAGAATGTTTCGGCTTCGACGCCAGAGACATCTGGGTACGACAAGGGCAGTTCCTGGCCCAATTCGGACCTCATCGAAACATCAGGATCGAGAGGATGCAGCTCAACGATCTACCGGCTCGCGGGCTCGGCACGTTCGACGTCACTCTCTTCAGTGGGATCTTCTACCACCTTCCCGACCCGATCCAGGGGCTGAAGATCGCCGCCGATCATACCCGACAGCTGATCATCGTGAACACCGTTGCACGACGCGGGAGGGGGGACACTCTTCAAGTCGTTCACGAGAGTTCGGAAGAGAGTATGTCGGGAGTCGATGGACTTGCATGGCTGCCCTCGGGACCGAATGTTCTCAGGAAGGTTCTGAAGTGGTGCGGTTTCCCCGCGACGCGGCTTGACTGGATGACGACCACCTCCCGCGGCTGGAGCCGCATCCAGATGATCGCGGCGCGCGAGGAGAGCGCCTTCAGCACGTACGATCGCAATCGGCCGGACGTCGCAGGACCGCTCTACCGTCGAGCCTGGGGACGCGCTTACCGATATGCGGAACGGTTTCTCCCCCGCTAGAACATGGTAGCGCTCGGCATCGAAATCCGATGTGCGTGCCGCGCTGGCGGGGGTTCCAAGCTCGCACCCTCCCCACGCCCCGCCTGCCTCTTGCCAGCCCCGGCGCGGCTCGCCATGGGAGGGCATGCGCCGTAAAGCCCGTCAGCAGAGCAAGCCCGAAAACCGTCCCCGCTTCTGGGGGCGCCACGCCGTCGCCGCCGCGCTCGCCAACTCCGAGCGCCGGATCGTCCGGATCTCGGTGACCCGCGAGGCCGCCGGCGAGTTCGACTTCGATCCGGCGATTCCGGTCACCTATGCCGACGCCGCCGATCTCGGCCGTCTCGTGCCCAAGGATGCGCCGCACCAGGGGATCGTCGCCGAAGTCGAGCGGCTCGAGGAGATATTGCTCGCCGAATTGCTCGATCAGGCGGAGGACGGCCGGCCGCTGATCGTGCTCGATCAGGTCACCGATCCGCACAATGTCGGCGCCATCCTGCGCACCGCAGCCGCGTTCGATGCGCTCGGCATCGTCACCCAGGATCGTCATGCGCCGCCGGAATCCGGTGCGCTCGCCAAGGCGGCGAGCGGCGCGCTGGAGACGGTGCCGTGGGTGCGGGTGGTGAACCTCGCCCGCGCACTCGACGAGATGGCGGAGGCGGGATTCTGGCGGATCGGCCTCACCGGGGAGGCCGAGACCAACCTCAAGGACGCGCTCGGGCCGCCGCGTGTCGCGCTGGTGCTCGGCGCCGAGGGCGAAGGCATGCGCCACAACACCCAGCTCCACTGCGATGCGCTGGCCAAACTGCCGATCAGCGACAAGATCGAGAGCCTCAACGTGTCCAACGCTGCCGCAATTGCGCTCTACGCCGCCCGCACCGCCTGACGGCGCCGCTTGCATCCCTCGGCGCTGCGGCGGCATAGTCGCCGCGACACGCCAGGGGGAATGACATGATGCTGTTTCGGATCGCCGCGGCCGGGGCGCTCGCCCTGCTCGCCGCCGCATGCCTGCTGACGCCGGGCCGCTTCGATGCCGCGCTCGACGTGCGCCGCGACGGCAGCTTCAGCTACCGTTATGCCGGCGAGATGATTTTCGTCTCGCCGGGATCGGCGGCCGCCGCCGCGGCGGCCGAGGAGGAGCCGTTCAAGCCCGAGGACCAGATCTGCACCGGCGCGGGCGGTGACGATGCTTCCGACGCGGCCGGGGACGAGGCACGCGAATGCACTGCCGAGGAGCTTGCCGAGAAGCGCAAGGAATATGAGGACGGGCGCGCCGAACGGCTCGCCAAGAAGAAGCAGGAAGGCGAAATCGCCAAGCAGATGTTCGGCGGCATGGACCCGTCCGATCCCAAGACGATGGAGGAGTTTGCGCGCCGCCTGCAGGGCAATGCCGGTTGGAAGAGCGTCCGTCACAAGGGCAACGGCGTGTTCGACGTCCAATATGAGCTGAGCGGCCGCCTGGACCACGACTTCGTCTTCCCGGTCTTCCCCGAGGTCGACATGGTGATCCCGTTCGTGAAGGTCGGCCGGCTCACCGGCAATCGCGTCAAGATCGTCGCGCCCGCCTTCGTGCAGTCGGCGGACGGTGGGCTCAAGGCGCTCGGCGCGGCGATGCAGGGCCAGAGCGGCGCCGCCGAAGCGGGGCTGAAGAAGCCGGAAGGCACCTTCACGCTCACCACCGACGGCGAGATCCTGACCAACAATACGCGCGAGGGGCCGAGCCGCCAGGGCACCGGCCGAACCCTCGAATGGACGATCGGACCGCTCGACACGAACCGCCCGGAGGCGCTGCTTCAGCTCTGAGGAGCCGCGAACACGCCGGCGGCCGCGCGCGCTCCCGGCAGGTCACGCGCTCAGGATTTGCGGGACGAGTCTCAGTCTTCCGCGGCGATGGTCACGCGCAGACCGTCGAGCGCGGGGCCGAACTCGATCTGGCAGGACAGGCGGCTGCTGGCATCGCGCTCGCCGGAACTGTCGAGAAGATCGTCCTCGTCGCCGCTCATCTTGGGCAGCCGATCGGTCCATTCCGCATCGACATGGACGTGGCAGGTCGCGCAGCTGCAGCAGCCGCCGCACAGCGCCAGCAGCTCGTCGAAGCCGGCGTCGCGAATATTCTCCATCACGCTCCAGCCGTTCTTGCCCTCGATCGTCTTCTCGGTGCCGTCGCGTCCGACGATGGTAAGCTGCGCCATGTCTTTTCTGCTGTCCTTCGATCGAAAAGCGGGAAGTGTCGGGTCCGCGGCTATGCTAGGCGGCTGGCCGGTTGGCAAGGCGGGAGCAGGACATGGGGATCGAAGCCGAGGCGCTGCAGGCGTCGCTGGACGCTTTGGCGGCACGCGATCCGAGGATCGCGGCGGCGCTGGCAAGAACCGGCTATCCCGAGCCGCGGATCAGCGAGCGCGGCTATCACACCCTGCTCCGCGCGATCGTCGGCCAGCAGGTCTCGGTCAAGGCGGCGGCATCGATGTGGGCCAAGCTGATCGCGGTGGTCGGCGACCCGCCTGCCCCAACCCGGCTGCTCGCCGCCAGCGACGAGGATCTGCGCGGCGCCGGCCTGTCGCGCCAGAAGATGGCCTATGCCCGCAGCCTTGCCGAGGAGGTCGTCTCCGGCCGGCTCGATTTCGACAATCTGCCGAGCGACGACGAAGAGGCGATCGCGCACCTGGTGCGGGTGAACGGCATCGGCCGCTGGACCGCCGAAGTCTATCTGCTGTTCGCGGAGGGGCGCAGCGACATCTGGCCGGCGGGCGACCTTGCCGTGCAGATCGAGGCCGGCCTCATCCTCGGCCTGCCGGAACGCCCCAGCGAAAAGAGCCTGCGGACGCTCTCGGAAGCCTGGCGGCCGCATCGCGGCGCGTTCGCGATCTTCACCTGGCACCATCGCAAAGCGATCAAGAATTCGGATGGGAGCGAAGCGCCGGTCTGACGGCCGGCTGCGCGCCCCTCCGACCCGGCTTGCGCCGGGCGGGCACTCCCTGCCCTCACCCTCCCACCGGCTTGCGCCGGGCGGGCACCCGAGCCCTCACCCTCCCACCCGGCTTGCGCCGGGCGGGCACCCGAGCCCTCACCCTCCCACCCGGCTTGCGCCGGGCGGGCACCCGAGCCCTCACCCTCCCACCCGGCTTGCGCCGGGCGGGCCCCTCCCTCTCCCCGAAACGGGAGAGGGGTTTTCAGGGGCGACTCGTCCCCTCTCCCGTTTCGGGGAGAGGGAGGGGCCCGCCGCGAAGCGGTGGGAGGGTGAGGGCAGTAGGCCATTGACGGCGCACCCTGCCCGCCTCCACCCTCGTCCCCGGACCGGGAAGATCCGGCCGCAAGCTGGGGATGTTCCGATGAAGATGATTTCGCTCCTGCTCGGCACGGCCCTCGCCGCCGCCGCGCCCGTCGCTGCAGCGCCGATCGGCGGGCTCAAGGGCCGGGCGGTCGCCGGGGTCGAGGCGCGGGCCAAACTTGCGCAGGAGATCAACGATTCGATCTTCAGCTTCAGCGAGCTCGGCTTCCAGGAAGTCGAAACCTCCCGCTACCTGACCGATCTCCTGGAGAAGAACGGCTTCACCGTCGAGCGCGGCACCTCCGGGCTGCCGACCGGCTGGGTGGCGCGCTGGAGCCACGGCAGCGGCGGGCCGGTGATCGCGCTCGGCAGCGACATAGACGGCATCCCGAAGGCGTCGCAGAAGCCGGGCATTCCCTGGCGCGAGCCGATGGTCGAAGGTGCGCCCGGCCATGGCGAGGGCCACAATAGCGGCCAGGCGGTGAACGTGGTCGCGGCGCTCGCGGTCAAGGAGCTGATGGAGCGCGAGAATATCGCCGGCACGTTGATGCTGTGGCCCGGGGTCGCCGAGGAACTGGTCAGCGGCAAGGCCTTCATGGTACGCGACGGCGTGTTCAAGGACGTCGACGACGTCATCTTCACCCACGTCAGCAACAATCTCGGCACCGCCTGGGGCACGCCTTCCGGTACCGGCCTGGTCTCGGTGGAATACAGCTTCGCCGGCGAATCCGCCCACTCCGCAGGCGCGCCGTGGCGCGGCAAATCGGCGCTGGACGCCGTCGAGCTGATGAACATGGGCTGGAACATGCGCCGCGAACATCTTCGCCCCGAGCAAAGATCGCATTATGTGATCACGGACGGCGGCGATCAGCCCAACGTCGTTCCCTCCCGCGCCTCCGTCTGGTATTATTTTCGCGAGCAGGACTTCAAGGGCATCGCCCGGAACTTCGCCTTGGGCAACAAGATCGCCGACGCCGCCGCCGCGATGACCGACACCGTCGTCACCCGCCGGATCCTCGGCACCGCAGCGCCGCGCCACTTCAACAAGCCGATGGCCGAAGCCGCTTATGCCAATATCAAGGCGGTCGGCCTGCCCACCTGGAGCGACGACGAGCAGGCGTTCGCCAAGGCGGTGCAGAAGAGCGTCGGCGCCGACAAGCAGGAAGGTCTGGCCAAGGAACTCGACAAGTTCGAGCCGCCCTTGGCGGAGCCCAAGAGCGGCGGATCGGACGATATCGGCGACGTCAGCTGGGTCGTGCCGACGATCACGATCGGCTACCCCTCGAACATCCCCGAACTGCCCGGCCACAATTGGTCGAATGCGATCGCGATGGCGACTCCGATCGCCCACAAGGGCGTGGTCGCCGGATCGAAGGTGGTCGCGATGACGATCCTCGATCTGCTCACCAAACCCAAGCTGCGGCAGGCGGCCAAGGACTATTTTACCAACGTCCAGACCAAGGACCAGAAATACGAGCCGATGCTCTCCGCCGCCGACCGGCCGCCGATCGAGATCAACCGCGAGATCATGGCCCGCTACAAGCCCGAGCTCAGCCGCTATTATTACGATCCGGCGCGCTACCCCACCTATCTCGATCAGCTCGGGATCAAGTTCCCGACCCTCGAGAAGCCGGCGGCGCCGACGGCCCCGGCGGCGAAGGGGGACTGAGCGGCGCAAAGCGACGGTCCGAGGAACCAGGGCGTTCCTCGAACCTTGATCCGGACGGAAGGAGGTTCGCCATGTCCGTCCACGTCGTCGCCGTCGATCTCGTCGCCATCGCCTTTGCCGTGATCGGCTTTCACATGGCGTTCCGACAGCGCCTCGTCCGACGCTGGATCGGCGGGGCCGCGGCGAAACCGAAGGCCGCCAATGACGACGAGGACCCTGTTCATTACGCGCTGCTGATCTTCGGCATGATGATTCTGGCGTTCGGAATCATCCTGTTCGGCTTCACCACATTCTACGCCGTGCTCACCACCTGAACCGGCGCCGGCCTCACGTTCCTCCACGCAACGGCTCCGCCCACCCGCGGCACCGCACGGGCCATCGCCGAATGCCCGCAGCAAGCCACTGAAATCAGGCATGTTCATTTTCGGTACAGGCGGGACAGGCTGCTCATCGCCAAGGCCGGGATGTTTTCCGGGGAGTGAGAGCGAGGGGCAGCTTCATGACGATGTACGTCTACAGCACCGACGGCGAAGCGCGGGGCTTCGTCTTCGAGACGACGATTTTTGGAATGGACGGCGCGCCGCTCGGGCGGATCGTCGGTCCGCGCGTGCATCGGTTCGACGGCGCCTATGCCGGCGAATGGTTTCACCAGATGGTGGTCGACCGTCCGACGGCGCGGCCGCGCTCGCTGCCGAGCATCCCGGTTCCGGAACGCAAGAGCCCCGCTCCCGCAACCTGTCGGCGGCGCAGCGTCGCCGAATATGGCAATTACCGGGACGCGTTCGATCGACTGCTGACGAGCCCCGCCGCCGGAGCCCTGTTTGAAGCGGCGGAATAGCCATCGGGCGTCTGCGGCGGGCAATTCATGATCCTGGTCGTCGACGACGAAGCCGCCGTTCGGGCGACGATCGGCCAAGCACTTGCCGAGCTCGGTTACCGAGTACGCGCGGCGGAGACCGGCGAACAGGCGCTGGCGCTGATCCGCGAAGCACCGCCGCAGCTCGTCATCCTGGACTACGTCATGCCGGGCATGGACGGTGCCGAGGTTGCACGCCAGATCGCCGCGATCGACGCCGCGCTGCCGGTAATCTTCTCCACCGGCCACGGCGCCTTGCGCGCGCTGCGGGAGTCGGCCGGGGTCGCGGCGTCCGTGCTCGAAAAGCCGTTCACGCTGGCCGAACTGGATTCGCTCATCGCCAGGACGCTGGGCACGACGCCGCGGCTGCGCCCCGGCAGCTGAGCCGTCGTCAACCCTTCGGTAACCTCGTGCGGATAGGATTTCCCCAGATACGCGACTGAGGGGCGGAGCCGCCTAAAAGCCGGCTCCGCCTTGTCGCAGCAGCGTCGCAGCAGCCGGGCCAGATCCGATACCGGCCGAGAACGCGGTTAAGCGCGCGCTAACCATGTTCGTCAGAACTTCCTTAACCGCCCCCATCCGAAACGGAACGGGCCGCCTCGGCGGTCCCTCGAGTCGCGTATCGAGGGGGGCCGGCGCCTGACGGCGCCGGCCCACACCTGCCGAGGGCGATTGGGCCGATACGGTGGCGCGTCCTAACCAAAAATTCAGCGGTCCGGGCCTAGCGCGAGAGCAAGCGCGACCCGGAGGATTTTACCTTGTTCATCAACGCAGAACTGTCCCAGCTTCCGACCGGCGACGGCCGCAAGGCGGTCCGGCGGATCGTGAACATCGCGGCGGCCCTGCGCGAGCAGGGCGTCAGGACGGCGCCAGTCGTGCTGCTCGACATCTCCACCGGCGGCTTCAAGGCCGAGGTCGGCGACGACGTCCACGAAGGTTCGGAAGTGTGGCTGAAGCTGCCCGGCTTCGAGGCGAAGCGCAGCCGCGTGGTCTGGCGTAGGGAAAATCTGGCGGGGTGCGAGTTCGAGAGCCAGATGCACGAGCGCGACCTGGAACTGATCGTGCGCCCGGAGCCCCGCAAGGTCGTCAGGGGCATCTTCCGCCGGAACTGATCCGTTTGGCCCTGCAGACACGCTCCCCTGCAGAAGCGCCCCTCAAGGATCAGACACCGCCGGCGTAGCGCGCGATCTCCTCGAGCGGGATGCGATCGACCGGCACCCCACCCTCATCCTCGATCTGCACCCATTGGCCGCTCCAGCCGCAGCCGATCGTCCGTTCGGCACGGATCAGATCGCGCGCGCTGCGCACCGCCTGATACCAGGCCGCCTCCGCATCCGGAAGTTGCAGGCCATGTTCGTCCTTCACCTGGACGCCCTGATTTTCGAAATGAAAGTAGAAATGCGGCATGAGGTGGGCAACGCCCGATCGTTCGGCGAGTGCCACAAGAAGAGGGTTAATGCCTAGAATTCCACGGAAAATGCGAACGCCGCTGGGGCCGCGACAGCATCAGCCGCCGCGACCCCCATCTTTCGAGGCCCGGATCGGGCGCCGTGATCAGGCGGCGAGCGCAAGGGCGCGGAGCTGCTCCGTGGCGTCGGCAAGCGCGGCCTCGGCAGCCTCCGGCCCGAAGGCGAGCTTCTCGGCGCGAACGAAGGTTACGTCGGTGATGCCCATGAAACCGAGCAGATTGCGCAGGTGCGGCTCCTGGCTGTCCATCGCCGCGGCCGGTCCCTCGCTGTAGAAACCAGCCCGGCTCTCGACGACGATCGCGCGCTTGCCCTTGAGCAGGCCTTCGGGACCCGCTTCGCTATATTGGAAGGTGATCCGGGCCCGCAGCACGTGATCGAACCAGGCCTTGAGGGTGGAAGGAATGCCGAAATTGTACATCGGAGCGCCAATCACGATCAGATCGGCCTCGCGCAGCTCGGCGACCAGCTGATCGGACAAAGCCAGCGCCGCCTGGGCAGCGTCGCTCTCCGCCGGTCCGCCGCGGATCGCGGTCACGGTTTCGGCAGTCAGATGCGGCACCGGATCGGCGCCGATATCGCGGTGGACGATGGTGAGCGCGCCTTCACGGGCGCCGAGGCTCTCAACCAGCTCGCGGGTCAGCTTGCGCGAGACGGACGCTTCGCCGGTGGCGGCGCTGTCGAGAACGAGAACCTTGGTCATTGATGCCTCCTGTAACCTTGCACGAGGCGATGTATGCGCCTAGCGGCGTTGCGAGTAGCCCTACGAAACGCATCATGGTGTTGCATATGCTGGAACGCTCCTCGGTCGACCTGCTCGATGTCCTCGCCTTCGTTCGTGTGGTCGAAACCGGCGCCTTCGCCCGTGCCGCCGAGCGCATGGGCATGTCCAAATCGATCGTCAGCCGGCGCGTCGCCCGGCTCGAACAGCAATTGGGCGCGCGGCTGCTGACCCGGAGCGCCGCGGGCGCCCAGGCGACCGATGCCGGCCAGGCCTATTTCGAGCGCGCGTCGAACGTGCTCGCCGAACTGGAAGCGGCGCAGGAAGTGGTGGCGGAGGCGGTCACCCAAGTTGCGGGACCGATCCGCCTGTCGGCGCCCCTGTCGTTCGGAATCTCCTATCTGGCACCTGCGCTTGCCGAATTCGCCGCGGCCAATCCCCGTGTCGAGCTCGACATCTCGCTCGACGACCGCAACGTCGATCTGATCGCCGGCGGGTTCGACGTCGCCGTGCGGATCGGGCGACTCGAGGATTCCGCGCTGATCGCCCGCAAGATCGCGCCGGTGCGCCGCGGCCTGGTCGGCAGCCCGGCTTATGTCGAGCGCATGGGAATTCCGGGCCATCCGCGCGAGCTCACCGGCCACGACATTCTCGTCTACGGCAACGAGCAGTGGCGGTTCCGGATCGGCGACCGTTGGGAGACGATCCGCGTCCACCCGCGGATGCGCGCCGACAATGGCGAGATGCTGCGCAGCGCTGCCGAAGCGGGCTTGGGGCTGTGCCTGCTGCCGACCTTCATTGCGGCGCCGGGACTCGACAGCGGCACCCTGCTCCCGCTCCTGATCGACTATCCGCTGCAGGAAAGCGGGCTCTACGCGATGATGCCGCCGGGACGCGCGACCACGGCCCGGGTGCGCGCACTGGTCGATTTCCTCGCCGCCCGCTTCGGGCCGGAGCCGAGCTGGGACCCATGCTGGGCCGCCCGCCGGCGTTTCGACGCGGCCACGGGCGCCGCGCTTGTCGAGGCACCGCACCACGTCCTGGCGTGACATCGACCGCGGCCGTTCCCCTCTCGTCGGCGAGACGCCGAAGCTCCCTATCCCTCTTCCCTTGCCAGATCCGGAAAGGCGCGCCGGATCAAACCCGTCCCATGACGACGATGGGCGCGAAGCAGCCGAGGATCAGGCGCTTGGCATCGAATGGCGGCGCTTCCGCCGATTCCATGCGCGGATCCTGATGCATCCGCGCTTCGGCGGCTTCGAAGAAGGTCTTGTCCGGCCAGATCTGCCAGCTGAACACGATCTTCTCGCCGGGTTCGGCCGCGACCGCGCGCCGGAAATCGGTCTGCTTTCCTTCGGGCACGAAGTCTTCCCACGACTCCACGATTTCGAGACAGCCATAATCCTTGAAGAAGCGCGCGCCGTTCTCCGCCCACGCCCGGTAGGAGTCCATCCGATCGGCGGGTACCGGAATGACGAGGCCGCAAATGTACATCGCTCAGGCCCTTTCCTCCTCGTGACCCGTCAGCCGCTGCCGGATGTCGTCATAGGCGCTCTCGATCAACCGCTGCAGGGACGCGTCTTCTACGGAGCCGCCGTAGCGGAGCTTGACGTGCCGCATGCGCTTACCGCTTCCCTCCAGCAACCCGGCCGGGTCCGCGAGCGCCGCGCCGTGAAAGAAGCCGACGCTGGCATGGACCGCAAAGGCATCGACATACGCGAATGCGGCATCGTCGACGCAAGCGGTGGGACGGCCATCGTGGAGCAGCTCACGGACGTCGGTTCCGCAGCCGCGGATCCGCTCGAACCAGGGCCGCACCAGGCGCCGCAGATCGTCGTCACCGTCCGCGAACCAGGCGTCGACGCGACGATCATGCCGGATCGCATTTGCAAGCCGGAAGAGCGGGATCATGAGGCAAGAATGCCAAACCTCCGGCATGCTGTCGAGCGAAGGTGCGTTGGTCCATCTGCAGCCCTCCCCTGCCTCATGGCGACGGAAACTCCGCATATTCGGGCAGGCCGTCGCAGATCCTGTGCCAGGGCGCCTTGGAGCCGACGAAGATGTGCCCGGTCGGCACCATCGCGGGCGGATCGATCAAAGTGCCGAGAGTCACGTGGACATAGGTGCCGTCGCGCACCAGCGAGTAGAGCAACGAGCCGCAGCGGCCGCAATGGGCATCATGCGCCAATTCGTCGCCATAGCGCATCACCCGATCCTGGCCGTGAACGACGCGCAGGTGGCCGGCGGCGATGCCGGCAAAAGGCTTGAACGCCGCGCCGGTCGCACGGCGGCAGCCGGAACAATGGCAGTTCAAGGCATATTCGAAAATGTCCGGCACCTCATAGGCGATGCCGCGGCAGAAGCATTCGCCGCGCAGGAGCCCAGGCTGATCGCTCATCCTTCTCTCCTCAGGCGCGACCGAGTTTCGCGAGCGGCGCTGCCGCGCCTATCGTGTATACGGACCCGCTCGCAAAGCGCGGCGAGACGGACGAGAGCGAACCAGCCGTTTCGCCGCTGCGGATTGCTGCCGATGTCCAGCGTCCTCGCGCCGCATCGTCAAAGCGCATACCTTGCCCGTTGCGGCCGGCTCAGGAGCGCGTTCGCGGCATCGTCGCCGAGGAAACGCTCGGCCAGGGGATCCCAGCGCAGCCGCCTCCTCGTCTTCATCGCAATGTGGTGGAGCAGGCAGGTCGAGCAGGCCCGGTGGCCGATCTCGGCCGGGGCGCTCAGCGGCGCTCCGGTCCTGATCGCATCAAGCCAGTTGCGATGCTGCTCAGGCGCTTTCAGCAGATGCACTTCGTCCGGCCCGATCACGCTGGCCAGGATCTTCGGATCGCTCGCCTGCAGCGGCATGATCTGCGGCCCGCCCGGATCGCTCGCCGTCACCGATCCGCTCCGGGTGACGAAGATCCACCCCTTGTCGCCAACGAACTTCACCCCGTTGGGGAGCGCGCCGGAGATCGTCATGGTCATCCCGTTGGCATAACGGGCGTGGGTCTCGAACGGGCCGTGCACGTCCCACAGGCCGCTCTTGGGAAACTCGGCTCTGCCCCAGATTTCCACCGGGCCGCTGCGCTCCATGTCCATGCCCCAATGGGCGATGTCGACATGGTGCGAGCCCCAGCCGGTGATCATTCCGGCGCCGAACTGCTCGCAACGCAGCCAGCCCGGCCGATCCTCAAGGCTGTTCTGCGGATGGACCCGGATCTCGGTGTAATAGACTTCGGGCGTCGTACCGAGCCAGGCATCATAATCGAGATTGGCCGGAATCGGCATTGGCGGCGCCTCGGGGCCGGCGGGATCGCCGGGCAAGCCGATCTCGACATGCTTGAGTGCGCCGATCCGGCCGTTGCGGACCAGCTCCGCCGCACGGTGGAATTGCGGCCACGGCTGCTGGCCACGCTGCTGGGAGCCGATCTGGAGCTTGCGGCCGGTCGCCGCGACCGCATCGGCCATCGCCCGGCCTTCGGCGATGGTCAGCGACGCCGGCTTCTGCAGATACACGTCCTTGCCGGCGCGCACCGCCTGGATCGCCAGCGGTGCATGCTGGTGATCCGGAGTCGAGATCAGGACCGCATCGATGTCCTTGGCGGCGAGCAGTTCGCGATAGTCGGCGTGGATCCTGGTGCCCGAATAGCTCTTGCCGCTCTTCTCCGCATAGCCGGCATCGACCAAATCACGACCCGCGGCGAGCCGCCTGGTGTCGACGTCGCACACCGCGACGATCTGGGCGTCGCCATGCTTCATCACCTCCTTGATGTCGTGGCCGCGGCTGATCCGGCCGACGCCGATCGCGCCGATGGCGACACGGTTCGAGGGGGCATTCGCACCGAATACGCTGGCAGGCACGATCATCGGCGCGCCGACCGCGGCCAGGCCCTTGATCGCAGTGCGTCTGGAAAGCTGCATCCTTCCTCCTCTCAGGCCGTGACCGGCCGCGTCGCATTCTTCTGCGCGGTGAGCACCAGTTCGGCGGCGAGCAAGGCCTGCGCCTGATCCTGGGCAAGGCTGCTGCGCGTGACGATATCGGTGACGAATTGCGGGCCGAACGGCAGCCGCACATTGGAGCAGTCGATATATTCGACACCCTTCCTGTCCGCGACGATCAGGTGGTTGCCGCCTGGGCGTCCGGCGACGTCGATATATTTCCTGAGCTCGATATAGCCGTCGGTGCCGAGCAGAAACAGCCGGCCGTCCCCCCAGGTCGGCAGCCCGTCGGGCGTGTACCAGTCGACCCTGATGTAACCGGTGCCGCCATTGCCGGTGACCATCATGTCGCCGAAATCCTCGAAGCCCGGCCTGTCCGGCCAGTGCAGATTGCCGGTCTGCGCCGCGACCACATGGGCGTTGGTCGACCGCGTGTAGAACAGGAACTGCTCGGCCTGATGGCTGCCGATGTCGGTCAGGATGCCGCCATAGCGTGTCTTGTCGAAGAACCAGTCGGGACGGCTTGGCGCATTCACCCGGTGGGGCGCGAGGTTCACCGTCTGCACCACCTTGCCGATCCGGCCCTCCTCGACGAGCTGCCCGGCATGCACCGCCGCGCGCACTTCGAGGCGCTCCGAATACATGATCGCGAACTTGCGGCCGGTCTCCTTCACCGCCCGGCGAACGTCGGCGAGCTGGGCGAGCGACGTGATCGCGGGCTTGTCGCCGAGATAATCCTTGCCGGCACGCATCGCCCGGATGCCGAGCGGCGCGCGCAAATCGGGAATGGGGGCGCCGACGATCAGCTGGATGCTCTTGTCGTCGAGAATTTCCGCCTCGCTGCGTGCCAGCCGCACGCCGTTGCCGTAGCGCTTGCGAAAGGTCGCGATCTGCGCGGGATCGGCTGCATAAAAGGCGGTCGGCGTGCCGCCGCCGCGGATCATGGCGTCAGTCATGCCGTAGATGTGGGCGTGATCGAGGCCGATCACCCCGAACCGGATCCGATGCTTCGCCTCCGGTTCGGGACCGGCGGGCGCCTGCGATTCGGAGACTGCATTGCCCTGCGCCGCCGATTGCGCGAACGCGCTTCCGGCGAGCCCCGCCAATCCGGCGAGGCCGGCGCCCATCACCATCGCGCGGCGATCGAACGGATCCATCTCTTTCTCCTGTTCAGCTTCGCGGCGTCGCCGCGCTCTTCCAGTTGACGACATGATAGGTCGCCGGAACGCTGCCGACGTTGCGCAGGGCATGCGGTGCGTTGGCGGCGTTGAAGACGACCGAACCGGGCCCGATCCGCCTCCAGCTTCCGGCCGAGAGCACTTCGACATTGCCTTCGCGCACGATCACCAATTCTTCGTTGGGATGGGTGTGCGGGGCGTGCGAGCTGAGGCCAGGGTTCAACGTAGTGACGTGGATTTCGAGTTCGTCGAGGGTTGCGGTGGGCTGGCGGACGAGATTGCGGATCGCGCTGACCTCGGTCTTCTCGGGCGCAAGCCGCTCCCAATCCCACACGGCCGGCCCCAGGATCGCCGGTTTACCTTCGGCATAGGCGCCGGCGGCGCAGGTGCCGGCGACAGCCGCCAGGGCCACGATCACGTCACGGCGCGTCAATCCCATCGCGTCTCTCCTGCCCGCGCGAATCTCTGCCGCGTTCTCGTCGGAAGCAGCTTAGCCGCAAATGTCGAGTGAGAAAGCCCCTCCCCGACGATCGTCGGTGCGCCAGGCGACGCCCCGGATCCGCGTCAGAGGCCGCCCTGAAAGGCGAAAGTGAAGCGTAAAGCGTGCGGGGAAGTCGGCGCGCCTGCTTTCCGCTCGGGCGAGACTGCGACCAGGGTAAGCGACCCATCGGCGACCTGGACCGGCGTGCCCAGCGTCAGATCGACCTGCTTGCGCCAGTTGCCGCCGAATACCGTCGCGCGGAGCACGACGCGGCCGGCCCATATGCATTGGGTGTCGGCCGGGCACCGACTGTCCTCGATCAGGCGATCGGGTCGTACCCGCGGGCCCCCGGCATAAGCGAGCTGCCCGAGCGCCACCGGACCTTCGATGCCATGCGGTGGGGCGCCGCCCGCGCAACCGGCGAGTAGACCGAGCGGAACGAGGAGGAGAGGGACAGCTTTCATGCTGCGTGTGCTGCCCCCGGACAGCTTGCCGCGCAATGAACCGCTTCCACGATACCGGGGTTCAGTTCGGCCGCGGCGCGCGCAATCTCCTAGCCGCCTCTTGCACCGTCCTCGCGCGTGCCGTCGCCGGTGGCAGGGACGTCGCTATTGTCGCCATCCTCCATGCCGAAGCGTGTCGTGCCACCTTCTCCGCCTTGCTGCGGCCGGCTGCGGTCGTCCTCGGGGTTCGGGGCCGCGGTCTCGCGGTGTTCGCCTTCATCCTGCATGCGCGCTCTCCTGAGAGTGATCGCTGGTCCCAACCGACGAAAGCGGCAAGGGTTCACGGCATCCGGCGATCGGTCTGCGCAGCCCGGCGGCGGATCGCCTCCGAGACGAAGTGTTCGATGTTGATATTATGATCCCGCTCTACCGAAGCGACATAGGCCGCCAGATCGTCAGGCCTGGAATGCAGAATTCGCGCAGTGATTTGTGTGAACTCCGCCTCGGTGACGGCCGGATTGCCGCGGATCATCGATCTTTGCAGGATGGTGTGGGCAACCACCTCCAGCAACGCGCGGCGATAGGGGTCCTCGAGGAGCCGCTCCAGATCCGACGCCGTGATCGGGAATTCGAAGGCGGCGCTGAAGAAGCCGGAGTCGACCGGGAGTCCGTAGATCAACCCGCCGTCGACCTCGTCGACATGCGGCTCGTAGCCTTCGCCCAGGCGCCGCACGGCATCGCCGCTCATCGTCTCACCCCTCCCCCTTCCTGGCCGCGTGGTGTCTGTGCTGGGCATGCGTGCCGCAACCAGCCGCACCGATCAATGCGCTCCCGCCACCCGTCGATTTGCCGCTCTTCGGAAAGAATTTGGACGGCGCTCATCCAAATGGGCCCGTTCCGGCATCCACTCCATGACGGACAGGAGTGACGCTGGTGAAGCATCTCGAACAGAAGCAGGGACCGCTCGGCATTCTCGAAGAAGACAAAGCGCGGTTGCGCATCCTCTTCCTCGCCAAGCACGCGCTTTCGGGCGGGGTGCCCGACGGCGTCGACGGCACCCATGCGGTCTATCACGACGAAATGCTGAACACGCTTCGGGCGATCGGCCTCGATGTCACGCCGGCTACCGGCTTCGACGCCGTCTACCACCGGCCGGAGGCGGATTTCGTCGTGCCGCTGCTCAACCGGGCCGGCTTCGTCAACAGCGAGATGCTGGGGCCGCTACTGCTCGCGCGCCATGGTCTCCCCGCCCTGGGTGCGGCCCCGATCCTGCGCGGCCTTTCCGACGACAAACATCTGATGAAGATCGTCGCCACGCAGCTTGGCGTGCCGGTCACGCCATGGCAGACGATCCGTCGCGGCCAGGGCTCGGTGGCGCCGCCCGCCTTCGCCTGGCAGCGGCTGGTGGTGAAGCCCAATGCGAGTTCAGCTTCCTGGGGGGTCGGGATCTTCGATGCGTGGGACGCGGCGCAGGCGCATGCCGAAGCCCTCCTCGCCGCCGGTCACGATGTCATCTTCGAGCCCTATGCGCCGCTGATCGACATCGCGGTTCCGGTGATCGGCGGCCGCGGACCCTGGCTTCTGCCCGCCACCGCATATAGCCCGAGGGATGCGGGACAGCTGCGCTCCTACGAAGAGAAAAGAGGCCTGGTCAGCGTTGCCGACGATCCTCTTGAAACGATCGAGGATGCCGATCTGATCGCCCGTCTCGAAGCGCAGACCCGTCTTCTCACCGCGGAATTGTGGCCGTTCGATTATGGCCGCTTCGAATATCGCTACGATCCGGCCACCGGCGACATTCGCTTCATGGAAGTCAATCTTTCCTGCAATCTGTGGTCGCGCAAGACGATTTCCCGCGCCGCCCGCGTCGCCGGGCTCAGCCATGCCGATTTGGTCGAGACGATCGTCGCACACAGCCTGCTGCGGCAGCAGGTGGTGTGGCGCGTGGTTCACCGGCGCTAGCCGCGTGCAGTTTACGAGGCTCAATCCCAGGGCGCTTAGTTTCCGCTTCCGCTCGCCGCGGCCTTCCTGCACATCGAAGGGAGACCGCAAGGCGCCGCGGCAAGGGGAGATGAGGTGATGGATCGGGAACTTCTGCTGGCATTCGTGGCCTGCGGCTTCTTCATCGCCGTCTTCCACCTGTTGCGGCTGCGGCAGGATGCGCATCTGCACCAGACCTTGCAGGAGGCGATCCGGGCGAATTCGCCGATCGTTCCGGAACTGCTCGAACAGTTGAAGCATCGGCCGCGCCGCCGCACCCAGACGACCGGCCTCGTGCTCTTCGCCATCGCAGCGGCGATCCTCGTTGCCGGTCTCGTCCAGGGCAGCGCCGCCGAGATCAAGAGCGCGGCGGCCGCGGCCGTGTTCCCCGCCTTCATCGGCCTCGTGATCTTCTGGCGCTCGCTGCTGAAGAGGCCGGGAGGCTGAGCTGGACGAAGCCGGCGACGACGCCCTCGCCGCCGCCGCGGGCGGTGGAGACCGGACGGCGTTCAGCGCTCTGGTGCGTCGCCACGAGCGGGTCGTCCGCGGCTTCCTGATGCGGCTCGCGTCGGGCGATGCCGACGATCTCGCGCAGGAGACATTCCTGCGCGCCTGGAGCAGGGCGGAGACCTATGGCGGCGGCGGGCGCTATCGCGCCTGGCTGCTCGGCATCGCTTGGAAGACCTTTCTGATGAACGCCCGCGCACGCAAGCGCCGTCCACTCGGCAGCGCCGATCCCGCTCCGGAACGCGCCGCACCGGTCGACACGGAGCAGGAGGCGATCGTCGCCGATGCGCTCGCGCGGCTGAGGCCGGAAGACCGGGCCGCGGTGCTGCTCTGTCACCTGCTCGGCCACAGCCACCACGAAGCCGCCGAAATTCTCGGCTTCCCCTTGGGCTCGCTGAAGAGCAGGGTCGCACGCGGCACCGCGCAGTTGCTGGCGCTGCTCGGCAATGGAGACACGCCATGACGTCAACCGACACCAGCGGCGATCTTGCGCGGATGCTCGCTTTTCCCGAGCGCGGTCCCGACGAGATCTTCGTACAGCGGGTAAACCGGACGATCGACATCGAGATCGCCGATCGCCTCGCCAAACAGGCGCGCCGAGAGGCGATTATCGTCGAATTGCTCGCCGCCGGCGCCTTGCTGGTCGCGGCGCGCCAGCTGATCGCCAACGGCACCGACGTCGCCAATCTGGTGTTGCCGCTGGTCAGCGAACTCGGCGCGCTGACGATCCTCGCCGCCACCCTTTTCCTGCTGGTCGCGTTGGTCTCGGAAGAAGGGATCGAACGGACGCGTTGAGGACTGGTGCCCCGGCAAGGCGCCCGCGGCAAACCGCCGGAACACTTCCGCGCTTACGCGAACACCATCTTCCTGCGCAGCGCATAGGTCAGCTGGAACCCAGCGGCGATCCCCGCCAGCTTCGATGCCAGCGGCGGCACACCCGCATATTGCCCTGCCCCGACGATCGCTGCGGTAACGGCGAGACCGGCGACCGCGGAGACCACGAACAAGGCCTGCTGCCGCCGGCGCCCGGCACCGTGGCCGGCAAGGCGATCGCCGAAGACGAGGCGGCTGGAGGCGAGCCAATGCACGGCAATGCCCGCGCTGTAGCCGGCGACCGAGGCGGGCAGCGCTGCGATGCCGACGGCGAGGCCGGCAAGAAACAGGGACATGTCGAAGCCAAGCGCGCCGACGCTTACGGCGACATAGCGCAGGTAGACGGGTGGGATCATTGCCGTCTCAGGCGGCCAATCGCCGCGGCACCAGCCGCTCGGAGGCGAGTGCGGCGTTGCGGCCGTCGGCTTCGCCTTCGTGGCCGGATTCGTGATATTCGGCATCCTCGTTGACCGCCCAAACGTCGTAGACGCGCGCGCCCGCCTCGATGTTGCGGACGGTGAGCATGGCCGTCATCATCGCATGGTCCTGATTGTTGTAGCGGTGCATGCCGTTGCGGCCGACGAGGTGCAGGGTCGGGTACAGACGCTCCAATTCGCTGCGCATCGCCTCGACATTGTCCTTGTAGACGTCGTCATAGACGGGATAGGCCTTTTCCTGCCGCACCACCTGTCCGCCTTCGATCGCGGCCGGATCACACAGGCCGAGCACGCCCATCTCCTGCCTGGCGAGTTCGACGAGATCGGCATCGTCCATGCTCCACAGGCCATCGCCCTCGAAACAGAAATATTCGAGGCCGACGCAGGCGAGCTCGGGATCCGGCACCATTTCGGGCGACCAGCTGCGGAAATTCTGGATGCGGCCGACCTTCACCTTGCTGTCGTGGATGTAGATCCAGTTGTCGGGAAACAGGTCTTCGGAGCGGATCATCAACGCGACGGTCAGGAAATCGCGATATTTGAGGTCGGCGGCCGCCGGCAGGCTCTCGGGCAAAGGGTGGATGCGGGTGGCGAGCTCGCGCATCGGCGCCGAGGAGATGACGTGGGCGGCATCGAGGATCACCGTCTCGCCGTCCGCATCGCTCGCCGCGACCCGCCAGCGGCCGGTGGCGCCATCCTGCGAGAGCTGCTGGAGATGGTGCCCCATCAGCACCCGGTTTCCGCCGGCGACGACGAAGTCGCGCGCCGCTTCCCACATCATGCCCGGGCCCTTCCTGGGATAGCGGAAGCTTTCGAGCAGGGTCTTGGTCTCCATGCCATCATTGGGCCGGCGGTTGAGCCCGAGCGAGCGCTTCAGGCCGTCGAGCACGGCGCCGCCGAGGCTCAGCCCCTTGATCCGCTGCGAGGCCCAGTCGGCCGAGATGTCGCTGCAGGCCATCCCCCACACCTTCTCGGTATAGGTCTTGAAGAAGATCGAGAACAATTTGCGGCCGAACTGATTGACCGTCCAATCCTCGAACGAGTTCACCTGCTTGTTGGGAAACAGCTTCGACCTGGCGAACGAGGCCATGCACAGGGTCGAGCGCCAGATGCCCAGGTTCCACAGCGCCTCGAACGCACGCAGCGGATAGGAATAGAAGCGGCCTTCATAATAGATGCGGCTCATCCGCGGCCGGACGATGAAATCGTCGGGCAGGATCTCGTTCCAGAGGTCGACCACTTCCTTCGACTTGGAGAAGAAGCGATGGCCGCCAATGTCGAAGCGGAAGCCCCGATGCTCGACGGTGCGACTGATCCCGCCGACATAGACCGGGTCCTTTTCGATCACGACGACCGAATAGCCCTTCTTCGTCAGCTGATAGGCGGCGGTGAGCCCTGCCGGCCCGGCCCCGATGATCGCAACGTCGACCGAATGCCCCATGTCTCAACCCACTCCCGAAAGCCGATCCTCGCATAAGGCGGCCAAGGTTGAGGATTGGTTAAAGCAACGGTAACTTCCGTAACCGGTTCGTGAATGGGCGCAGGTGTCCGGCTCTCAACCGTCGGCGCGGCTCACGACGTCCCGATCCCATCCGACGACGATTGTTGCGCCGGCACCGCTCGGGCTGCGGCGATCCGGTCCGCAACTTGCCTCCGGGTATGACGGCCGCCGAGATGCTGTGCGATCGACAGCTTCGAATAGCCTTCGTCGACCAGGCGCCGGCGAAGCGCGTGGATGTCGCCGCATCCGCCCTCGATGGCGAGTTCGAACGCGCGTTCGATCAATGGTTTCGGCGTCATGCGGCCTCCTGTCCCGCATGCGGCGGGAAAAAGAAGGGGCCGGCAATGGGTGCCGGCCCCTCAAGGTTCAGGGTTTGCGTCGCGGGGATGAGTGCGACCGGCCCGCTCTGGCGGCGGGATTTTGCTCCACTTTGTCCGCTTCTTTTCAGACCTTGGCGGGCCTGCTCAGCTGATCAGGAACGTCGCTGCCGAACGCGCGCCGGTGCCGCGCACCGGGGCCGCCCGGAGACTCCCACCGACATGCTGAAGATGGTGTCCGTCGGTCCCGGGGAGCGCGAACGAGATGCCGCGGGGATCCGCCATTCCCGGCCTCCCCTCGAAACTGCTCGCCCGCGCGGCCGCGGCGCCCCCTTCCCTGCTCGCCAGCACGACATCGCCGTTCGGCAAGGCGCGAACATAGCGTCCCGGCGCATCGACCGCCTCGAGCGAGACGGTGCCCGCTCCGGCAAGCCCCCGAACCTGGCGGAACTGGGTGCTGGGCAAGGGGCCGTTCCCGACCACGAGAACATCCCGTTCATGCCGCACGAAGCGGCCGGGCGCGTCGGCTGGCGCGAAGCGGTCGGGGACTTCGCCGTTGCCGACCGGAATGCCGAAGTCCGGGGTGCCGTCCTCCCGGAAATAGAGGCGCTGGATACGGGTATGTCGGTTGGGATCGAACAGCGGATCGCCTTCGATCTTCTCGTAATCGCGGCCGTGATAGACGAGTATGTCGCGGCCTTGCTCGTCGACGGTGAAGCTGTTGTGTCCGGGCCCGTAGACCCTGGTCACGTCGGACGTGACGAAGACGGGTTCAGGCGACTTGGTCCATGCGTCCGCCCGCATGATGTCGGAATCGGCATCGGCGGTGAGGAGGCCCAGGCAGTAGCACGCATCGGTCGCGCTTGCCGAATAGCTGAGGAACAAGCGGCCGCCATGCTCGATCAACGCCGGTCCTTCGGCGACCTTGAACCCCCGTATTTCCCAGGGAAGCGTCGGCACCGTGAGCCGCGTCGGCGGCGCGGCGAGGGTGGTGGGTGTAGCCAGCGGCGCCAGATAGAGGTTGCTGTTGGTGTCGATCCCCGGCTCCTTCTGCGCCCAGCAGGCATAGCGCCGGCCGCGATGCACGTAGAGCGTCGAGTCCAGCGTGAACGTGTCCCACGGAGTCTGGAACTGGCCCATCAGCTCCCACGGACCGGCGAAGGCGTCGCGGCCGGTGTTGCGCAGCACATAGGTGCGGATGCGGAACGGATCGGCGGAATCGCCGGCGGCGAAGTAGATGTACCAGCGGCCGTCGATATCGTGCAGCTCCGGCGCCCAGATGTAGCCGCCGAGCTTGCCCGATCCGGGCCGTCGCCAGACCACCCGCTCCTCGGCGGTGGCGAGGCCGGCCAGGGTCGGTGCCCGGCGGATCGCGAGCCGATCATATTCGGGCACCGAAGCGGTCATGTAGTAAAGGCCGTCGCCATGCTTGAAGATGCGGGCGTCGGCCCGCTGGCGGACCAGAGGGTTGATCGGCCGCTGGGTGCCGCCGCTGTCCCCGCTCGCGTCCGGATGGGCCGTGGCACGGGACGCAAGCGCAAGGGTGGCGGCTCCGGCGACGAAGCGGCGCCGGCTGAGCAGGTTCGGGATCATGTCTTCCTCTCCTGTGGTCGTTGCCGGCGCTCTCCCGCCGGGGATCAGATCTCCTGCGGACGAGCGTCCTCGACCGCATTGGTCGGCTTCGCGCCCCACAGAGCGTAGAACAACACGTAGAGCTCGCAGACGGCGGTGAGCAGGAACGACATCTGCAGACCGTAGCGATCGGCGAGCCAGCCCTGCACGATCACCAGCGCGCCGCCGGCGATCGCCATGATCAGCAGCCCCGACCCTTCCTCGGTCAGCGGCCCGAGGCCGCGGATGCCGAGGGTGAAAATGGTTGGGAACATGATCGAGTGGAACAGACCGACGCTGATCAGCGCCCACATCGCGACATGGCCGTGGGCAAAGGTTGCGATCAGCATCACCACGAAGGCGCCGATGGAGAAGGCCGCGAGCACCTTTTCCGCCGGGATCTTCTGCATGATCGCGGATCCCAGGAAGCGGCCGACCATCATCCCGCCCCACAAGAAGGTGAGGTAGTGGCCGGCTTGCTCGTGGGTGATGTTGGCGATGTCGCGCTGCGAGACGAAGTTGACGAACAGGTTGGCGACGCCGATCTCGGCGATCAGGTAGATGAAGATCGCCGGCACGCCGAAGACGAGATTGCGGTGGCGCCAGAGCGAGTGATGCTTGCGCTCTTCGGCGGCGACCCTGCGGCTCTGCGCGCCCATGTCGGGCAGCTTGAAGCGCGCGATCACGACCGCAAGGACGACCAGCGTCACCGCGACGAGAACATAGGGGAGGATCACCGACTGGGCGTCGGCAAGGCGCTCCGCCTCGGTCAGCACCGCGCCTTCGCGCGAAGTGCCGCTGACCGAACGCCCCAGGATCAGATAGGCGCCGAACGACGGCGCCAGCATCGTCCCCGCCGAGTTCATCGCCTGGACCAGATTGAGGCGCGATGACGCGGTCTCCGGCGAACCGACCACGGCGACATAGGGGTTGGCGGCGACCTGGAGCAGGGTAATGCCGGCCGCGATCACGAACAGCATCGCCAGCGTCACGCCGTAGGATGGAATACTCGCCGCGAGCGTCATGCCCAACGCGCCGACCGCCATCACGGACAGTCCGATGACGAGGGACTTCTTGTAGCCGATCCGCTCGATCAGCTTCGCCGAGGGGATTGCTGCGACGAAATAGGCGATGAACCAGACCGATTCGATCAACGTCGTCTGGGTGTAGTTCAGGTCGAACACGCTGCGCAGATGGGGCAGCAGCGTGTTGTTGATGACGGTGATGAAGCCCCACATGAAGAACAGGCTGGCGAGCAGGGTAAGGGCTGCGCGATAGGTTTCACCGCTGCCCGGCTTCGAATTGCCGATCGGTGTGCTGGTCGGGGCCATCGCCATAAGGTACGTCTCTCTCCTCGGCCGCTCTAGCGCGGCTCCAATTGTCTGAGTATATCGACCACACGCCATCGTCAACGCGGTGCGTATCGGCAGGGCTGCAATATTGTGTTGCGCGCGGAGGAGGCTAGAAAAGGATCATGGCAGTGAGCGGGAGATCGGAAGGGCCGGATGCCCGCGCGCGACGCAAGTCGCTGCGCCTCCATGGCATGGTCGCGCGCGATCTCGGCATCCTGATCGTCTCCGGCCGGTACAAGCCCGGCGACCTGCTCGACGGCGAGATCGAGGCCAGCGACCGGCTCAACGTGTCGCGGACTGCCTATCGGGAAGCGGTCCGCATTCTCGCCGCCAAGGGGCTCGTCGAAGTGCGGCCGAAGATCGGTACCCGGATCAGCCCGCGCGACAAGTGGCATCTGCTCGATCCCGACGTTCTTTCCTGGATCTTCAAATACGAGCCCGATGAGGATCTGCTGGAAAGCCTGTTCGAGCTGCGCAAGGTGGTCGAGCCGGCCGCCGCCGAACTTGCCGCCAGGCGGCGCAGCGACGATCAGGTGGAGCGGATGCGCGACGCGCTGGAGCGGATGGCGGAGCACACGCTCGCCTCCGAAGAGGGACGGCTTGCCGACCAGGACTTCCACTCCGCTCTGCTCGAAGCGACAGCCAATCCGTTCCTGGTAAGCCTCACCAGCAGCGTCGCCGCTGCGGTGGCCTGGACGACGATCTTCAAACAGCGCCGGCAGCCGCTGCAGCGCGATCCGATCCCCGACCACCGCCGAGTCTATGAAGGGATCGCCGCCGCCAATCCGGAGGCCGCCCGCAAGGCGATGGCCGACCTCGTCGACATGGCGCTGCTCGACACCACCATGGCGCCCAAGGGCAAAGCGGGACGACGCTCCCGCGCCGCGTGATCCGATTGGATTGGGTCCGCCCAAGCTTAGCTCACACGGTTCGGGCTGAGCCTGTCGAAGCCCACCCCTTCGCTTCCCGAGCAAGAACAAGGAAGGGCTTCGACAAGCTCAGCCCGAACGGTGTTTCAGGGGTGTGGATCTTCTCGGCGAACGCTCGACGTCCGGGGCCCAAAGGCCGCGCGTGCCGGACACCATGGCCGAAGCCCAACCGGGCAGCGACGTGAAGGCCGGGCCGCGGTAGCGCCAGTGGACCAGATCGTCCGAGGTTCGCCACGGCAACAGTCCGGTTTTCTGCGACTGCTGGCCGGTTGCGAAGAGATGATAGGTGCGGCCGACCCGGATGATCGCAGGATCGTGAACCGGCACGATGTCGCCTTGCACGGCGACCGCCGGGCGACCCGAGGATCCGGCGCAGCCGGTCCCGAGCAGCGCCGCCAGGCAGAGCAAGGAGCGGCCGAAACCACCCCCTGCCCTTCGCCTCTCCGCACGTCCCGCTTACGGGAAGGAGTAGCGCACGCCGAGCGCGACCGTCCGGCTGAGGATAGTCGAGCCGAAATTGTGCGTCTCGGGGCCGCCCGCGTCGGCGAAGCGGTAATAGGACTGGCTCAGTTCGTCGGTGAGGTTGGTGGCGTCCAGGGTCACGGCGAGCCGATCGTTGAGGCTGTAGGTGAACTGGAAATCGAGGCTCTTTTCCGGCCTCCGCCAGATCCCGATCGGGTTGGCGAACAGGCGCGCCTCGTTGTTGTTGAGGAAATTCTTGCGCCATACCCAGGACAGGCGAAGCCCAACCGGGCCGCGCTCGTAGGCGCCGGTGATGTTGTAGGAGAAATCGGAGACTCCGAAGAAATCGGATTCTTCCTGACCGATGATTTCTCCGGCGGTGTTGGTCTGCGGAATGTTCTGCTTCGACTTGAGCCAGGTGAAGCTGCCCTGCGCGCCGAGCCCCTGAAGCAGGCCGGGAAGCTCCGGGAAGAAGACGAAACCGAGTTCCAGGCCCTTCAGCACGCCGTCCGACGCATTGACCGGCTGGGTGACGACGAAGCGATCGGTATTCTGCCCGGAATTGGGGACGGTGATCTGACGCCGCAGCGGCACGACCAGGCCATCGATCTCGCGGCGGAACAACGTGGCGTAAATCGCACTGTCGCGGGTAAAATACCATTCGAGCGCAAGATCGAAATTGCGCGCCTTGGTCGGTCCGAGATTGGGATTGCCGCCGCCGCCGGTGCCGTAGCCGACATTGGTGAGATCGCCAGTCAGCGTAAAATAGGGATTGAGATCGGTAAAGTTCGGCCGCCGCAGGGTCTCGCCGAAATTGAACCGGAAGCGGAGGTTGTCCATGATGTCGTAGCGCAGGGTGACGCTCGGCAGAACTTCGCTCAGCGAGCTCGAGGCGGAGCTGGATGTCAGCGTCAGCGCATCGGTGAAGTCCATGTCGGTATCGACGTAGACGTACCGGACGCCGCCCTGGACTTTGAGCGGGCGTCCGAACACTTCCTGTTCGAGATCGAGCTGCGCATAGGCCGCCAGGGTCCGCTCGTTGACGTCGAAATTCTCCCGAAGCGCGAGCTGATCGCTCAGCTGAATGCCGGGATCGACGCTGTTCCGGTAGAGTTGTCGGACCTCGTCGGCGTGGCCGATAAGATAATAGCCGTTCGCGACCAGCCAGCTGTCCGGAACGTTGGAGCGGCCATCGAAGAAGCCCTTGTTGGTCCAGTACAGGCCGGGATCCAGGGTAGAGAAGCTCTGATTGAGCGCCGGCGCGTCCTGGTTCCGTGCCGCCTCACTGGCGCCCCGGTCGTCGTAGCGCAGGCCGAAGCTGAAGCGCTTGAACGGGCCGGCGCTGAAATCATAATCGGCATCGGCGGTGATCGTGAAGGCATCGCCCTTGTTGAGATTGGCGGTGTCGTAGAATTCGCCGACCGTCCAGCTTGCCGGATCGAGCAACTCGCTATTGTCGTTGAACTCCCAGGCGGGCAGCCCGCCGCCAGAATTGAAATCCACCGACACCGAGCCGGGCACCCGCGTCGTCCGCATCGCGAGGAATTGCGATTTGAACCGGCTCGTCTGGTAGGAGATGTCGGCGTTGAGCTTGAACTGGTCGGAGAGATCCCATTTGCCGGCGAGCGCATAGACGTAGCTGTCCGTGCTCTGCTTGGTGAAATCGCCGCTGTTGAAGCCGAATGGGGCGCCGACCGTGCGGGACTTGATGATGTTGGTTCCCTCGAACAGCTCGTAGGTGGAGGCGGGGTTCGGCCCGAGATTTCCCCACCAGTCCGCAAAGGTGAAGTGAAGGTTGTTGAAGGTCGTGTTGCGGAAGCCGTCCCAGAAAAATTCGAACGTATATTCGGAGCTGCTGTTGGGCGCCCATTGCAGGGCGACGTTGACTGCCGGCCGCTCACGGTCGCCGCGGAAATCGCTGGCGAACAGAGCGTCGCGGGAGAGCAGATAGGGGTAAGGCGTGCCGTTGACGTTGATCGTGGAGCCCTGCGCATAGGGAAGGCCCCGGTCGAGTCCCGGCTCGTAAAAGTCGAAGAAACGCTGCAGCGGCGTGAAGCCGGGCGGGGGATTGTCGGCGGTGGCGAACGGCACCATTGCACCTGCGGTGATGCTCTGATCGCGATATTTCGTGCGCGCGTAGCTGACGTTGACCAGTGCGCCGATGTCGCCGATCCCGGTCTCCCAGCGCTTGCTGATCAATGCGCTGACGTTCGGATTGAACTTGTCCGCCTGCTCGTGCCAGATCCCCCGCGCAGCAACCGAGAAGGCGAGGTCCTTGAAGTCAAACGGACGGCGGGTGAACACGTCGATCTGGCCGGCGATGCCGGTCTCGATCTGCTCCGCCGCCCGCGTCTTGTAGACGTCGATCCGGCTGACGAGGTTCGCGGGGATGTCCTGCAGTGCGAATTGCCGCCCGGACGCCGTGAAGATGGCGCGGCCGTTCCACGTCGTGGTGATATCGGGCAGACCGCGAATCGAGATCGCATTGGCTTCGCCGCCGGTGCGGCCGGTCACCTGAATACCGGGCACGCGCTGCAAGGCGTCCACCACATTGTTGTCGGGCAGCTTGCCGATATCCTCGGCGACCACCGACTCGATGATCTGGGTCGCCTCGCGCTTGTTCTGCAGGCCCTCGATGATGCTGGCGCGAACGCCGGTGACGATGATCTCCTCGTCTGCGGCCGTACCCGGATCATCGGCAGCCGTAACGGCACCCGACGGCGCTACCGGAACATCTTCCTGAGACTGGTCCTGCGCCAAGGCGGGCGCTGCGGCCCCGCCGACGATCAGAAACGATGCGGACCAGAAAAGCCGTGCCTTGAACGACATGTCTATCCCCTCTCCATGGAGCTCTCTTCAGGAGCCGTTAACTCAGACATAATCCGCTTCGATCGCGAGAGGCAAGCGACAATCGTATTAACTCGTACAATTGAGAAGATCGTTGCAGAGAGGCAACGACGCTGGCGATTGATCGAGCGGCCGCCACTGGATATGTCTGAGTAAACCAAGCGAATGGTTCAGCGGGATCGGGCCCGCGTCGAGAGAGGATAGAAGATGGGATTGAGACTGGTTCAGCTGCGCGCGGGCGACGGCACCAACATGGTTGCGGCGCTCGCCGACGACGGCAGCGCCCGGCGCGTTCACGCCGCCAGCACCTATGCGCTCGCCCTTGCCGCGATCGACCAGGGCGAATCGCTGGAGAAAGCGGTCGCCGACCGGCTGACCGGAGAATCGATCGATCTCGCCGCCGCGGAAGTCGAGGGCCGGCTGCTGCCCGCGATCGGCCATGACGATCCCGCCCACATCCATCTGACCGGCACCGGCCTCACCCATCTCGGCTCGGCCGAGGGACGCGACAAGATGCACAAGGCGGCGGCGGGCGGCACCGTCACCGATTCGATGCGCATGTTCCAGATGGGCGTTGAAGGCGGCAAACCGGAAGCCGGCGCAACCGGCGTCCAGCCGGAATGGTTCTACAAGGGCGACGGCTCCTGCCTGGTCGGCCCGGGCGCGGACCTGCGGTCGCCCGGCTTCGCCGAGGACGGCAGCGAAGAGCCGGAGATTGCCGGCATCTACGTGATTGATCGTGCCGGCAATCCGCGCCGGCTTGGATTCGTGCTCGCCAACGAATTTTCCGACCACGTCACCGAACGCGGGAATTATCTCTGGCTCGCCCATTCCAAGCTGCGCCCGGCGGCGATCGGCGCCGAATTGCTGATCGGCGCCCTCCCCGACGATATCCGCGGCACCAGCCGCATCCTGCGCGACGGCGAGACGCTCTGGGAGAAGCCGTTCCTTTCCGGCGAAGCGAACATGTCGCACAGCATCGCCAATCTGGAGCACCACCATTTCAAGTACGAGCTGTTCCGCCGCCCCGGAGACATCCACGTCCACTTTTTCGGCACCGCCACCCTCTCTTTCTCCGAGGGAGTCACCACGCGCGAAGGCGACGTGTTCGAGATCGAGGCAGCGCCATTCCAGCTGAAGGTGCGCAACCGGCTCGCCTCTGCGGCCAGTGCGCCCGTCTCGGTGACCGCACTTTGACCGTGTCTACGATCAGGGTGGCGATCGTCGGCCTCGGCAAGATCGCGCGCGACCAGCATCTCCCGGCGATCGCCCGCAGCGAGGACTTCGAACTCGTCGCGATCGCGTCACGCAGCGCCACCGCCGATGCGGTGCCGAGCTTTGCGACGCTCGAAGACCTGATCGGCTCGGGCATTGCGCTCGACGCCGTATCTTTGTGCACGCCGCCGCAGGGCCGCCACGCCATCGCCCGCGCGGCGATCGACGCCGGCCTCCACGTCATGCTCGAAAAGCCACCCGGCGCCAGCGTCAGCGAGGTGCACGATCTCGCCGAGGCGGCGAAGGCGCGCGGGGTGAGCCTGTTCGCAAGCTGGCACACCCGTGCGGCGCCGGCGATCGAACCTGCCCGCGCGCTGCTCGCCGAACGGAACATCGAGAGCGTGAAGATCGTGTGGCGCGAGGACGTCCGCCGCTGGCATCCGGGGCAGGAGTGGATCTGGGAACCGGCCGGAATGGGCGTGTTCGACCCGGGCATCAACGCGCTGTCCGCCGCCACCCGGATCCTGCCGCGCGCCTTGTTCCTCTCCGACGCTCTGTTGTCGTTTCCGGAGAATCGCGTGGCGCCGATCGCGGCCCGCCTCAGCCTTTCAGACGCCGCCGGAACCCCGATCGACGCCGATTTCGACTGGCGCGAGACCGGGCCGCAAAGCTGGGACATCCACGTCGCCACCAAAGAAGGCCCGGTGCTGCTGTCCAAGGGCGGCGCTGCGCTGCAGGTCAACGGTGAGACGGTGATCGACGGCGGCGAGATCGAGGTCGAATATCCGAACCTCTACGCCCGCTTCGCCGAGCTCGTCCGTGGCAGAAACAGCGACGTCGATCTCGCCCCGCTCCGCCTCGTTGCCGACGCCTTCATGCTCGGCAGGCGCGAGCCGGTCGAAGCTTTCTTCGAATGATCGGCGCCGGGAGCCGGGCGTCTGCGTTGCTGCTTTCGCGCCGCACCTTTCTCGCCTCGGCCAGCGCCTTTGCCCTCGCGGGTCCCGCCCTGGCCGCCACGCGGGACACCGACGTGGTCAAGGCGCTGCCGCTGCCTTTGTCGGCGGTGCGACTGAAGCCGTCGCGCTACGCCGATGCAGTCGCGGCGAACCGCCGCTTCCTGCTGACGCTCGAACCCGGTCGCCTGCTCCACAATTTCCACAACGGGGCCGGGCTGCCGGTGCAGGGCGCCGTCTATGGCGGCTGGGAAGCGCGCGGCATCGCCGGTCACTCGCTCGGCCATTACCTCTCCGCCTGCGCGCTGCTCCATGCCCAGACCGGCGATGAGGGGGTGCGCGACCGTGTCCGCACGATCGTGGCCGAACTTGCCCGCTGCCAGCAGGCGCATGGCGACGGCTATGTCGGCGGCACCACCGTCGAGCGGGACGGGAAGATCGTCGACGGCAAGATCGTCTTCGAGGAAATCCGCAAAGGCGACATCCGCACCAGCGGCTTCGACATCAACGGCGGCTGGGTACCGCTCTACACCTGGCACAAGGTGCAAGCGGGCCTGATCGACGCGATCCGGTATGCGGAGGTGCCGGAGGCGCTGCCGGTGCTGACCGGACTTGCCGACTATCTCGCGGCGATCATCGAGGGGCTTTCGGACGACCAGGTACAGAAGCTTCTCGCAGCCGAATATGGCGGCCTCAACGAAGCTTATGCCGAGACTTTCGTGCTCACCGGCAACCGCCGCTATCTCGTCCTCGCCGAACGGATCCGCGACCGCAAGATCCTCGATCCGCTGACCGAGGGACGCAACATCCTCCCGGGACTCCACGCCAATACCCAGATCCCTAAGCTCATCGGTCTCGCGCGGCTGCACGAACTCGGCGGCAATCCGCGCCACGCGGCGGCGGCCCGCTTCTTTCACGAGACCGTGACGGGTCGGCACAGCTACGTGATCGGCGGCAATTCGGAACGCGAGCATTTCGGCAAGCCGGGAATTCTCTCGCCTTTTCTCACCGATCGCACCTGCGAAGCCTGCAACAGCTACAACATGCTGAAGCTCACCCGCCATCTCTACGGCTGGCAGCCGGACGCCGGCCTGTTCGACTATTACGAGCGCACCCACCTCAACCACATCCTGGCGCATCAGCACCCGAAGACCGGCATGTTCGCCTATTTCATGCCGCTCGCCTCCGGCGGGCGGCGAACCTGGTCGACCGTCGACGACAGTTTCTGGTGCTGCGTCGGCTCGGGGATGGAAAGTCACGCCAAACATGGCGACTCGATCTACTGGACGAACGCCGACACCCTGTTCGTCAACCTGTTCATTCCCTCGATGGCGACCTGGGCGGAACGCGGCCTCGCCGTCGAGCTCGACACCACATACCCCGATTCCGAGCGCGTCGGCCTGCGTGTCACCCGGGCGCCGGAGGCTGCGCTGGGGATCGCGCTGCGCCTTCCCGGCTGGTGCGCCGCGCCGCACGTGACCCTCAACGGCCGCGCGATCACCGATCGCGACAACGGTTATGCGCTGATCCGGCGCCGCTGGAAGACCGGCGACCGGCTCGAGCTGGCCCTGCCCATGACGCTTCGGACCGAGGCGATGCCGGACGATCCCAACCTCGTCGCCTTCGTCAACGGGCCGGTCGTGCTCGCCGCCGATCTCGGCCCCGCCGAGGCGCCGTTCGATCGCATGCCGCCGGCCCTCGTCGCCGCCGACGCTCTCGCGCGGATCACGCCGGCGGGAGATGCGCACGTCTTCCACGCCGCGGCCGCGGTGCCGGCGCCGGTGACGCTCCGCCCCTTCTACCGCCAATATGACCGCCGCACTGCCGTCTACTTCCCGCGCTTCGGCGCGGAGCAATGGCGCCGGCAGGAGACCGCGTTCGCCGCTGTCCAGGCCGAGAAACGGGCGCTCGAGGCGCGCACCGTCGACGTCGTCTATCTGGGCGAGATGCAGCCCGAGCGCGATCACGCCTTCCGCGCCAACCAAAGCGATTTGATCTCGTTCGAAGGCCGCAGCGGCCGGCAGGTCTGGTGGGGAGTCGGCAATTATCTCGAGGTGACGATGGCGGTTCGCCCCGGGCCGATGACGCTGCGTGCACTCTATTGGGGCGAGGAGGTCGACAAGAATTTCGACATCGCGGTCGATGGCACCCGGATAGCGAACGAGCGGCGCAAGTCGGAGCCGGTCAAGGCCTTCGTTTCCGTCGACTATTCCATCCCCGAGGCGTTGACCCGCGGCAAAGACCGGGTGGTGCTCCGCTTCGAGACCAAGGGCAGCGACGCCCCCGTCTACGAGTTGCGGATACTCGGCGCGCCGCCGGACCGCGCGGCCTGAACGCCCGCGCCCGCCAATGCGGCGCTCGCCGTACCTGCCGACCACCGCGCCAGGCGCCCCGCCCAGCACCGGCCCGAGGGCAGGTTTGTACGGACCTGCCCAGGCAAGGCGCCCAGCGGTACAGCCTCGGCCCCCCGCCCCCCTGGTCCCGCCTCAGTGGTTGTGCCGGGGCACGCCGAAGACCTGGCCGATCCGCTGATATTTGACGGCCGGCTCGATCACCGCGCCGGTCGACATCTGGCCGACCGTCTGGCGCGAAAGCTCCTGCCAGGGCGTCTGGTTGGCGGGATAGGCGTAGCCGCCCTGCGCCTCGAGCGCGGCACGCCGAGAGGCGAGCTCGGCGTCGGAGATCAGCACGTTCGCCTCTCCCTTGCGCAGATCGATCCGCACCTGGTCGCCGGTGCGCAGCAAGGCAAGGCCCCCCATCGCCGCAGCTTCCGGCGAGGCGTTGAGGATCGACGGAGAACCGGACGTTCCGGATTGGCGGCCGTCGCCCATGCACGGCAAGGCATGGATGCCCTTCTTGAGCAGATCGGCGGGCGGACGCATGTTGACCACTTCGGCAGCGCCCGGATAGCCGATCGGGCCGGCGCCGCGCATGATCAGGATCGTATCCTCGGTAATCCCGGCCGCAGGGTCGTCGATCCGGGCATGATAATCTTCCGGGCCGTCGAACACGACCACCGGCCCTTCGAACGCATCGGGATCGTCGGGATTGCTCAGCCAGCGGGCGCGGAACTCGTCCGAGATCACGCTCAGCTTCATGATCGCGCTGTCGAACAGATTGCCCCGAAGAACCGAGAAGCCCGCCGCCTCCTTGAGCGGACGCGCATATGGGCGGATCACCTTTTCGTCCTCGATCTCGACTCCGCGGCAATTGTCGCCGATGGTGCGGCCGTTCACCGTCATCGCCTGCTCCGCGATGAGCCCCTGGCGGATCAATTCGGCGACCACCGCCGGAACGCCGCCCGCCCGGTAGAAATCCTCACCGAGATATTCGCCGGCCGGCTGCAGATTGACCAGCAAGGGAATGTCGCGACCATAAGCCTGCCAATCGTCGACCGAGAGCTCCACGCCGATATGGCGCGCCAGCGCGGCGAGATGGATCGGGGCGTTGGTCGAGCCGCCGATCGCCGCATTGACCCGGATCGCGTTCAGGAAGGAGTCGCGGGTGAGCACGTCGGACGGCTTGCGGTCGTTCGCCACCATTTCGACGATCTGTAGACCGGTGCGATAGGCCGCCTCCTGACGATCGCGATAGGGCGCCGGGATTGCCGCCGAACCCGGCAGCGACATGCCCAACGCTTCGGCGAGCGAGTTCATCGTCGAGGCGGTGCCCATCGTGTTGCAGAAGCCGGTCGACGGCGCCGACGAGGCGACGAGCTTGATGAACCCCTGATAATCGATGTCGCCGGACGCGAGCAATTCGCGGGCCTTCCAGACGATCGTGCCGGAGCCGGTCCGCTCGCCCTTGTGCCAGCCGTTGAGCATCGGCCCGACGGAAAGCGAGATCGCTGGGATGTTCACCGTCGCCGCCGCCATCAGGCAGGCCGGCGTCGTCTTGTCGCAGCCGGTGGTGAGCACGACGCCGTCGAGCGGATAGCCGAACAGCACTTCGACGAGGCCGAGATAGGCAAGGTTGCGGTCGAGCCCGGCTGTCGGCCGCTTGCCCGTCTCCTGGATCGGATGCACCGGAAATTCGAACGGAATGCCGCCGGCCTCGATGATACCGGCGCGGATCCGCTCGGCGAGGACGAGATGGTGCCGATTGCACGGACTGAGATCGCTGCCGGTCTGGGCGATGCCGATGATCGGCTTGCCCGATTGCAGTTCCTCCAAAGCCAATCCGAAATTCATGTATCGCTCGAGATAGAGCGCGGTCATGTCCGCGTTGGAAGGATCATCGAACCACGCGCGGGAGCGGAGCTTGTGCGGATCGGGCGTCGGGTGATTGGCCATGTCTTTATCGTTCACCATCAGAGAAGTGGCTGGAGGGCGCAACGAGCCGGCGCGTCATGCGCTCCGCTCGACCGGATCGGAAGTGTCCGATAGGTCAGGATGACCGACGCGAATAGCCTTTCCATTACTCAGACAAGTGTCAAATTCTGTCGGTCATCACAAGGGATTTCAGAACAGGCCGGTGGCCGCCGCGACGCTACGGCTTCTCAGGCGTCGAGGCTGGATCATGGCTTCCGCTCGTGTATATACTCATACAAAAGCGGCGACGCCGCAAACAGGAGGGACTTGATGAAGGCGCTGACGACGACGATGATCCTGACGGCTGCAATGTTGACGGCCGCGCCGGCCGAAGCGGCGAGCGTGTCGCGTGCGCCGTTCGGGCAGATGCCGGACGGGGCGGCGGTTGAGGCGATCACCCTCACCAATGCATCCGGCATGCAGGCGCGGATCATCAGCTACGGCGCTGCCCTCCAGTCGCTGCTGGTGCCCGATCGCCATGAGGAGCTGGCCGACGTCACTTTGGGCTATCCGACAATGGCGGGCTATCTTGCCAAGGGCGAGTTCTTCGGTGCCACCGTCGGCCGGGTCGCCAACCGCATCGCCGGCGGCAAGTTCACGCTCGACGGCAAGGTGTACCAGACCCCGCTCAACGACGGGCCCAACGCGCTCCACGGCGGCAGCAAGGGCTTCGACAAGGTCAATTGGAAGGTGGCCGAGGTCAAGGACGGCCCCTCCGCAAGCGTCACCCTGCGCTACGTCAGCCCGCATCTCGACCAGGGCTATCCTGGCCAGCTCATCGTCACCGCCACCTATACGCTGGACGAGCAGAACGTGCTCGGCGTCGACTATCGCGCGACGACCGATCGCCCGACCGTCGTCAACCTTTCCAACCACGCCTACTGGAACCTTGCCGGCGAAGGCTCTCCGCAAGGCGCCATGGACCACATCCTCACCATCCCCGCCGAGCATTTCACCCCGGTCAACGCCACCCTGATCCCGACCGGTGAATTCCGCCCCGTCGCCGGCACCATCTTCGACTTCCGCCGCCCGACCCGCATCGGCAAGCGTGTCCGCACCAGCGAGGAGCAGATCCTGTTCGGCAAGGGCTATGACCACAATTGGGTGGTCGCCCGCGACCTTTCCCGCGAGCCGCGGCTGCTCGCCCGGGTCGAGGAGCCGAAATCCGGCCGGGTCATGCACGTCTTCTCGAACCAGCCCGGCATCCAATTCTATTCGGGCAATTTCCTCGACGGCACCATCGTCGGCAAATCCGGCCGCCTCTACCGCCAGGGCGACGCGATCGTGCTCGAACCGCAGATGTTCCCCGATACGCCCAACCAGCCCGCCTTCGGATCGGTGCGCCTCAACCCCGGCCAGACCTACCGAAACACCATCCAGTTCCGCTTCTCCACCGTCGGCAAATGAAGCGAGCGATTGGCCCCGCCTTGCCGATCCTCTAGTCTGGCAGGAGACGGAGGGAGGCAAGCAGCGGTGGCCGCGGGTTTCGAGATGATCGCGTGCGCGACGGCGGGCATCGAGGCGGTGCTCGCCGACTCCGCCCGGCAATTCGATCGGCACAGCCACGACCAGTTCGGGATCGGCGTGATCGACCGCGGCGCGCAGCATTCGGCCAGCGGGCGCGGTCCGGTGGAAGCGGGCCCCGGCGACGCGATCACCGTCAATCCGGGCGAAGTGCATGACGGCGTGCCGATCGGCGACGACGGGCGGCGCTGGCGGATGCTCTATTTCGCACCCCAGCTGATCGAGGCCGCTGCCCAGGACATCTTCCCAAGCTGTTCGGGCGGGTTCGCGCTGACCCGCCCAGTGATCGGCGACCGCCGCGTCGCCGCCCTGCTCCACCAGCTCTTCGCTGCCGAAACCGTTGCCGCCGATCCGCTCGCACGCGAACAGGGGCTGGTTCGTCTCCTCGCCGTCAGCGGCGGCATCGTGCCCGGCGGCGCCCCCTCCGCCTCGCCAGAAATCGGGCGCGCGCGTCAGCGGATCGAGGACGATCCCGGTCACCCCGTTTCCCTCTCCGAGCTCGCCGAGGTTGCCCGCATGAGCCGCTTTCAGCTGCTGCGCGAGTTCAAGCAGGAGAGCGGCCTCACCCCGCACGCCTATCTCATCCAGCGCCGCGTCGATCTGGCGCGGAGGCTGATCCGCTCCGGCGCCGGTCTCGCCGAAGCGGCAGTGGCCGCCGGCTTCGCCGACCAGAGCCACATGACGCGCATCTTCGTGCGCAGATACGGGCTGACCCCGGGCGCCTATGCGCGGGCGCTTCGCTGAAGCAGCCTTCTGCAATATCGTTCAAGATCGCGCCCGGGAGACGGGCCTAGGTTCCGGACCGAAAGGAACCATCATGAACGACACCCAATCCTATGTTCACGGCTACGACCTCACCGAGGCCAGCCGCCTCGCCGACCAAGCATCGGCGCTGCAGCCCCTGCTGCACGCCGACGTCGCCTATCCGCCGGGCTGCCGGGTGCTCGAGGCAGGGTGCGGCACCGGCGCCCAGACCGTCTCGCTCGCCAGGAACAGCCCCGGCGCGGAGATCGTCTCGGTCGACCGCTCTCCCCAGTCGCTGGCCGCGGCGCGCACCCGCATCGCCGCCGCCGGCGTGACCAACGTTCGCTTCCTCGAAGCGGACATCATGGACCTTCCTTTGGCCGACGCCTCGTTCGATCACGTCTTTCTCTGCTTCGTGCTCGAGCATCTCGCGAACCCGGCGGAAGCCCTTCGGCGCCTGCGGCGGCTGCTTCGGCCGGGCGGCACGCTCACGGTCATCGAGGGAGACCACGGCTCGACCTTCTTCCATCCCGAAGACGAGGCCGCGCGGGACGCGATTGCCGCTCTGGTGGCGCTGCAGCGCGCGTCCGGCGGCGACGCCAATATTGGGCGACGGCTTTACCCGCTGCTGCGCGAAACCGGATTCGGCGACGTGCGGACGATTCCGCTGCTCGTCTATGTGGACGGCAGCATGCCTGATCGCGCCGAGGGCTTCACCCGGCGCACCTTCGCCGCGATGATCGACGGCGCCGGCCCGGCCGCGGTGACTGCGGGCCTGATCGATCGCGATCGTCACGCCGCAGGCGTGCGCGCATTGCACCGTGCCGCCGAGCCGGACGGGATCTTCTCCTACACCTTCTTCAAGGCGGTCGCCAAAGGCTAGCTCGCGGCGGCCAGGCTCTCGCGCACGCGCGCCAGCGCGAGATCCTGCGGCGCCGCCTCCCCCATCAGGTCGAAGGCGCCGTTGAGCGCGAAGGTACAATGGCCGTGGACGGTCGCCACAAGCGAACGCGCCAGCCGCGGGGCGCCGGCGCGTGCCGCCTTCGGGAGCGACGCGGCGACCTCGCGCGTGACGATCTCGGTGAGCACGCTGCGGGCCTCATGGTCATCCGCGGCCAGCGACACGTCCGGCGGCAGGCGGTGATCGTAAATCGCCATCCAAAGATTCGCATTCTCGCGGGCAAAGCTGAAATAGCCGTCCACGAGCGCGGCGATGCGATCACCCTGCTCGTTCTCCAGCCGTGCCTCGAGATGGCGCGCCCACAGACCGAAGGTCCGCGTGTTGATTGCGGCGAGCAGGCGGTCGAGACTGCCGAACACGTTGTACAACGTGCCAATCGAATAGCCGATCCGCTTGGCGACCTCGCGGGCGGAGAAGCGCGAGAATCCGACCTCCGCCATCTGGCGGTGCCCCTCGGCGAGGATCAGCTCGGCAAGCTCGGCGCGGCTATGATCGGATCGTCTGCCCATGACAGCCGCCTAGGCGCCAAAATGAACATCGTCCATTATTTTAATTGAACAGTGATAATTTCTGTGCGAGACACCAGGGATGACGAGGGAGTTACACATGGCCGCACCCGATCTGTCTCTGCTTGGCAAGCGCCGCTTCGGCCCGCTTTTCGCCGTTCAGTTCCTCGGCGCGTTTAACGACAATCTCTTAAAGTTCGCTTTGCTGTTCCTCGCGAATTTCGGCCTCTACCGCGCCGAGCCGGACAAAGCGGAGATGCTGGCGACGATCGCCACCGGACTGTTCATCCTTCCCTATTTCCTGTTTTCGGCGCTCGCCGGCCAGCTCGCCGATTCGACCGACAAGGCGAAGCTCGTCCGGATCGTGAAGGCGGCCGAGATCGGCATCATGGCGGTCGCCCTCGCCGGCTTCTGGTTTCAGGCCGTGCCGCTGCTGCTCGGCAGCCTGTTCCTGATGGGGGTTCACTCAACCCTGTTCGGACCGGTCAAATATTCGATCCTGCCTCAGCACCTTGGGCCCAACGAGGTGATGGGCGGCACCGGCCTCATCGAAGCGGGCACCTTCCTCGCCATTCTCGGCGGTCAATTGCTCGGCGGCGTGGTGCCGCCCTGGGAAGCGGGGCTGATCGCCACCGGCCTCGCCATCGTCGGCTTCCTGTTCAGTCTCGCCGTGCCGAGCGCACCGGCGACGGCCGCTGGCCTCAGGGTCGATCTCAACATCTTCCGCAGCACCTGGGCGATCCTCAAGGGCGCCCGCCACGGCCGCGGCGTGTGGCTTTCGATCCTCGGCATCAGCTGGTTCTTCGCCGTGGGGGCCGTCCTGCTCTCCGAATTCGCACCCTTGGTCGGGAACGTGCTCCAGGCGGATCAGCAGGTCGCCACCCTCTTCCTGCTGGTCTTCTCGGTCGCGGTCGCACTCGGCTCCGTCGTCGTCAACAAGCTGCTCGGCGGCGAAGTCTCGGCCCGCTACGTGCCGATCTCGGCGCTCGCGCTCGCCGGCTTCATGGTCGATCTCTGGCTGTCGACCCGCGCCTACCAGCCGGTCGTCGCGGGGGCCACCATCGCGCAATTCGTCGCGTCCGAGGGCAGCTGGCGGATCCTCGTCGATCTTGCGGGTATTGCCTTTGCGGGCGGCATGTTCATCGTTCCGCTTTACGCGATCCTCCAGGTCCACAGCCCGGCGGAAGAGCGCTCGCGCACGATCGCCGCCAACAATATCATCAACGCCATCGTCACCGTCGTGATGGTCGCCGCGCTCGCCGGGCTGCTCGCCGCCGGAGTCACCATTCCCGGCATCGTCGCCATCCTCGGCTTCGCCACCCTGGTAGTCGCCCTGATCTCCTGCTGGCTGCTGCCGGAAACACTGATCAAGGCTCTGATTCGCTTTCTGCTCAGGCTCTTCTACCGGGTCGAGGTCTCGGGGTCCGAGAACATGCCGAAGCCCGGCGCTCCGGCGGTGGTCGTGGTCAACCACGTCTCCTTCCTCGACGGCCTGCTGCTCGCCGCCTTCCTGCCCGGCAGGCCGACCTTCGCCGTTCACACCACCATCGCCAAGGCCTGGTGGGTGCGCCCGTTCCTCGGCCTGTTCGACGCTTTCCCGGTCGATCCGACCAATCCGATGTCGGCCAAGGCGATGGTGCGCGCGGTGCGCGAAGGCCGCACACTGGTCATTTTCCCGGAAGGACGGATCACCGTCACCGGCGCCTTGATGAAGGTCTTCGACGGCCCCGGCATGGTCGCCGACAAGGCGGAGGCCGACATCGTGCCGGTGCGCATCGACGGTGCCCAATTCTCGCCTTTCTCGCGGCTGCGCGGCAAGGTCAGGCTGCGCAACTTTCCGAAGATCCGGCTGACCATCCTGCCGCCACGCCGTTTCGCGATCGAGGGTGCGATGAGCGCGCGCGAACGCCGCGCCATTGCCGGCCGCCGCCTGTACGACGAGATGAGCGAGATGATCTTTTCGACGTCCAACCGCGAACAGAGCCTCTACGACGCTCTGCTCGAGGCGCGGAAGATTCACGGCGCCAGCGCCAAGGTGGTCGAGGACGTCAAGCGCCGGCCGCTCAGCTACGGCCGGCTCGTCACCGGCAGCCTAGCGCTCGGCCGGGCGCTTGCCGCCGGAACCGCGCGGCACGAAGCGGTCGGCGTGCTGCTGCCCAACGTCTCCGCGGTGGTCGTCACCTTCTTCGGATTGCACGCCTTCGGCCGGGTACCGGCGATGCTCAACTATACGGCGGGCCTCAACAATCTGAAATCCGCCTGCACCGCAGCGGAGATCCGCACGATCGTCACCGCGCGCGCGTTCGTCGAACAGGCGAAGCTCAGCGACGTGCTCGCGGGTCTCGCCGCCGACGGCAAGACGATCGTCTACCTGGAGGATCTCGGAGCGCGTATCGGCGCCTTCGCCAAATTGCGCGCGCTCGTCGCCGCGAAATTCGCGCCGCGGCCGGTGCGGGTCGCGGCCGACGCGCCCGGCGTGATCCTGTTCACCAGCGGATCGGAGGGCGTCCCCAAGGGCGTCGTCCTCAGCCACGCCAATCTGCTGTCCAACTGCCGCCAGCTCGCCGCCCGGATTGATTTCAACCCTTCGGACATCGTGCTCAATGCGCTTCCCGTCTTCCACTCCTTCGGGCTGACCGGCGGCACCCTGCTGCCCTTGCTCAACGGCGTGAAGACATTGCTGTACCCGAGCCCGCTTCACTACCGGATCGTGCCGGCGCTCGCCTACGATGCCAATGCCACCATCCTGTTCGGCACCGACACCTTCCTCGCCGGCTATGCGCGTATGGCGCACGGCTACGACTTCTACTCACTCCGCTACATCTTCGCCGGTGCCGAGCGGGTGCGCGACGAAACCCGCGCCGTCTATTCCTCCAAATTCGGCCTGCGCATCCTCGAAGGCTATGGCGCCACCGAGGCGGGACCGGTGATCGCGGTCAACACGCCGATGCACTTCCGCGCCGGCAGCGTCGGCCGGCTGCTCCCCGGCGTGGAGGCGCGGCTGGAGCAGGTTCCGGGCATCGACGCCGGCGGGCGGCTGTTCATCCGCGGCCCCAACGTCATGGCCGGCTACCTCAAGGCCGAAGCACCCGGGCAGCTCCAGCCTCCCGAAGACGGCTGGCACGACAGCGGCGACATCGTCACCATCGATGCGGAGGGCTTCGTCACCATTTGCGGCCGCGCCAAGCGCTTCGCCAAGATCGGCGGCGAGATGGTGTCGCTGCCCGCGGTCGAAGGCTATGCCGCCGCGCTCTGGCCGGAGTCCGACCATGCCGTCGTCACCCGCCCCGATCCGCGCAAGGGCGAGCAGCTCGTCCTGTTCACCACCCGCAAGCACGCCGACGCCAAGGCGCTCCAGACATGGGGCCGCGCCAACGGCGTCACGGAATTGATGCTGCCGCGCGACGTCCGCATCGTCGACAGCCTGCCCGTACTCGGCACCGGCAAGCTTGATTACGTAACGATGGGGACCCTGGCGGGATCAACCGGAGTTGCCCCCGACTCGGAGCCTGACGAGGAAGCGGCCTGAACCCCGGGAGTAGCCGAGGGTCCAGAAAAGTCAGTCAGTCGCGCCGGGCTCCCGTCGCGAGTCGGCGTTGCGATCATCGGCGTGGTGCGCGACGGGTCTGAGACGATCGCGATCGAGCACCTGTTGATAGACGAGCGAGAGGTTGCGAAGGTCTTCGGCCTCGCTCTCGTCGGCAGCATCGGCGGCCAGATCGCGGGCCGCCTGTGCCCGCTCTTCAAGGGTTCCTGGGCCGGGCATCGTTCCTCGCTGTCGGCATAGCCTCATTACGCGCCCACCCCGCCGTCGTTCCACGAAGAAAATCGTTCAAAGTCAATTCTTTCGGCCCAGTGGAGGCGCATTGCAGAAGTTTGCCGGAGGGGATGCGCCCCGGGGGAACCTTCTTGCGATCCGGGACGCTTTGCGCGCTCGCCACCGAGAGACACTCATGACCCGATTTCATCATGCACGCGGGCCGGCCGAACGCGCCTGGTCCGGCTTCAGACTGGGGCTTTGCCGTTGATGCGGCTGGTCGAGGAGAATGCCGGCAGCGCCGAGATCCCGCTTGCGCCCGGTCCGTTACCCTGGATCACGACCCGTCCGGACAGCCCCTATTTCTTCACGGACGCCGGCGAGAGCTGGACGCCGATCGGTCAGAACGATGCAATCACCTGGCCCGAGCTTGCCGGCCTGTTCCGCAGGCGCGACCTTCCCGCCGTCGAACGACATCTCCGAATGCTCAAGGCGAACGGCATCACGTGCCTGCGGCTGATGCTGGAATATTGCCAGGGCGAGAACCGCTATCTGGAGCGGCCTGCCGGAACGTTCGCGCCGAACATGGTGCGGCTGTGGGACGATCTTTTTGCCCTGCTGGAGAAGGTCGGGCTGCATGTGCTGCTGACGCCCTACGATACCTTCTTCACCTGGATCCGCTGGCGGCATCACCCGTATAACAGAGCGAATGGCGGCCCCTGCCAAAGCCGGGGGCACCTGCTCACCTGTTCCGGGACCCGCGCGGCGATCAAGGCACGGCTCGCCTTCGCCTCCGATCGCTGGGGCGGGAGCCCGGCCCTGTTCGCCTGGGATTTGTGGAACGAGATGCATCCGGCCCACGGCGGCGACGACCCGGCGGCCTTCGCCCCCTTCATCGACGATGTCGGGCCCTGGCTGAAAGCGCGCGAGATCGCGCGGCACGGTCGCGCCCACCTGCAGACCGTGTCGATCTTCGGCCCCGAACTGATCAAGCATCCGTCGCTCGCCGCGCCGATCTTCCGTCATCCCGCGCTCGATTTTGCCAATACCCACCTCTACGAGAGCGGAACCATCGACGATCCCAGGGACACGATCGCTCCCGCGGTGGCGGCAGGACGGCTGATGCGCAGCGCCATCCAGGATGCGCGCGATCTGCGCCCGGTCTTCGATTCCGAGCACGGGCCGATCCACCGCTTCAAGGACAAGAAGCAGAACCTCCCGGAAGCCTTCGACGATCAGTATTTCCGCCACATTCAGTGGGCGCATCTGGCGAGCGGCGGTGCCGGCGGCGGCATGCGCTGGCCCAATCGCCACCCGCACGTTCTCACCCCCGGCATGCGCCGGGCGCAGCTGGCCCTCGCCGGCTTTCTGCCGCTGATCGACTGGAGGAACTTCCGTCGACGCAACATCAACGAAGAGTTGGAGGTATCGCATCCGGGCGTCACGGCCTTCGGATGCGCCGACGACAGACAGGCACTGATCTGGCTGGTGCGGCACGACATGCTTGGCAGCGACGGAATGGTCGCGGTCGATGCGCCGGCAATCTCGACCCTCCTTCGCATTCCCGCAATGCCGAACGGGCTCTATTCGGTGACGTTCTACGATACCGTGCGGGGGGTGCGCTTGATGGTGGGCTCCGCCCGATCGAGCGGAGAGCGCCTCGATATTCCCGAGATTTCCGTGCGAAGCGACGTTGCGGTAGCTGTGAGAAGATCCTCGTGAGCGCGCTTTGGACCCATCGCCACTAACCGACGTTAAGGCGCATGACCGGCTCGTTCGACGAGCCCGGCCTACTTTCCCGAATTGCCAAACGTCTCTTCCAGCCTGGAGCACCGCACATGGCCGTTTTCAACAAGGACATCATCGATCTCACCACCAAGAACAAGAACTTCCAGAAGGAAGTCTATTATGACGAGAATTGCCAGATCGTCATGATGAGCATCGAGCCGGGCGACGACATCGGCGAAGAAACGCACGATGCCGATCAGACCACCTTCTTCGTCTCGGGCGAAGGCCAGGCGGTGGTCGAGGGCAGCCGCACCAAGGTGGTCGCCAACCGGATCATCGTCATTCCCAAAGGCTCGAAGCACAACATCATCAACAAGGGCGACGAACCCTTGAAGCTGTTCACCGTCTATTCGCCGCCGGCGGAGGAACAGGGCATCAGCCACAAGACGAAGGAAGAAGCCGAAGCCGCCGAGGAATGATTGCGGGTGCGGCGGCGAAGCCTGTGCAGCGCTGCGCAGCTCCGCCGCCGATCACCGTGTAATTGCTAGGTATCGGGTCGCATTTCACGACCGTATAGGAGGTCTCGCCGTCCGGAAGCACTCCCCCTGCTGAGGACGGTCTGGCCGGGGCCTGTATGCGTTTTCCCCCCCACCTTTTCTGCCCCGGCCCCCCTCCCTTCCCGATTGTGCGTGACGTTGCGGGATCAAGCCCTGATCAGGCGGCAAGGTCGGCCAACCAGCCGACATGCTTCTTGAGCCACGCGCGGATCAGGTCCAGTTCCTGTTCCACGATCTGCTCGCCCGGTTCGAAGGGGCATTCGTCGAAATAGCGCGCCCGATGGCCGGCCCCGTCCGGCGTGACATGTCCGGTGTCGATGGAGTGGCGCCAGGTTTCCGCATGCGCCTTCCATTCGGCCTGATCGACCAGCGTTGGTGCATCGAGCCAGACGTTCCAGGTCAGCACGTTGCCGACCTTCAGCAGATTGCCCGACGCGAGATTGAAGATCTCCATGACCATCGCGTTGAAGTCGTCGACCATCGGATTGTGGCGCGACAGGATCGGCCCGATCTGAACGGAGACGTTTGCGACTGCCCAGGCCTCCTCCGCATGCAGCGCGAAGGGCGGGTTCGGAAAGTCGGGATTGATCCCGGATCGCACCTGGATGATCGGCTGCGAGGGGTCGCCGACGCGGTGCAAGGTGACCTGGATGGCATTGGCCTTGTCGAGCGGGAACGGCAGCTTCTCGACCTTGAGGATCATTTCGAGCAGCTTGTAGATCCGCTTTGTCTTCGCCGACGGACCGAACCAGATCTTCCCGGTGACGGTCATGTCGGCGGCGACGAGATCGGCGTCGAGATCGCCTGCCTGCTCGTTCACCCAGCCGCGCTGGGCATTCACCGTCACTTCGATGTTGAGGTCGCCGAGATTGGGGGAATACGCTCCCTGCTGTGGGCAGATGATCGAATAAACCCGGCCGGCCGCATCGTAGCCGGCGCGGGAGATGTCGGGTGCGAACATCTGGTAGCAGCGCGACTGCGGATTGCCGACTATCGTTTCCCAGCTGAATTCGGGCCACAGCACGTCCAATTGCCGCTGCAGCAGCGGAATGTTCGCCATGTTGTCGAGCATCGGCAGCGAGGTGAGATCCGGGTCGGGATAGGCGAAGGCGGGATTGGAAGTCGAGAAACCGCCGATCCAGCCGGGCGCAGGCGTTTTCGACGGAATGATCGGGTTGGTCGCCATGGTGCATCTCCCCAGACGCCGATCGCAGCGCCATGCCGTGATTGGCGCGGCCTGCGCGATCGGCCGGAAATACTATATCGGGTCCGGAACGGGATCGTCGATCCGATCGGTCCTGATTGAACCAATCTCCGCCGCGCGATCAGGCGCACGGCACCGCACGCGCGGCGCCAAGTACCGGCAGCAGCAGCAGCAGCCACGGTGCGCACAATGCGCTGATCTCACATGCAAAAGGAAATGGCGCGCCCGAAAGGATTCGAACCTCTGACCCCCAGATTCGTAGTCTGGTGCTCTATCCAGCTGAGCTACGGGCGCCCGGTGACGGGGCCTTTAGGGCGAAGATTCGGACGTGGCAAGCCCGTTCTCCGGAAAAACGTAATCGCTTTGTCATCGATGCGCCCCGCCTGCCCGGAGGCGCTTCCACCCCGCTGCTTCACCCTTTAGGAAGGCGCGATGAAGATCGCCCTCCCCTTTGCCGCCGCCGGCTGTCTGTTGCTGGCCGCGGGGTGCGCGGCCCCCGGTCCGTTTCCATCGCTCGCGCCGCGCCCGGCCGAGGCGCTCTATGCTTCGGGCGATCCGGAGCGGGTGCCGGTGCCTGCGCCGGATCGGCCCGCAATCGCCTCGCGCATTGCCGAGTTCGCAGCGGCGGCGCGTGCCGGAGATGCCGCGTTCGGTGAGGCCGTCGCCGCGGCGCGGCCGATCGTCGGACGGGCGGGCGGCGCGGGAAGCGACAGCTGGGTGGCGGCGCAGCAGGCCGTCTCGCGCGCGCAGACCGGGCGCAGTGCGACCCTGCGGGCGCTCGCCGATCTCGACGCCTTCGCCATCGCCCAGGCTGCGGAAGGACCGCTCAGCGCCGGCGACGGCGAGAGGCTGCAGGCCGCGACGAAAGCGCTTCAGGCCCTCGCCGACCGCCAGCAGGGGCAACTCGCCGAATTCGAGCAGCGGCTCAGCCGCTGATCGCCTTTGCGTGCGCTTTCGCAAGCGCGACATAATGGGCAACGCCCTGCGCCTGCCCGGCCAGTTCCGCCTCGGTGAGATCACGAACATATTTGGCGGGGCGACCAGCCCAGAGCTGGCCCGATCGGATGATCTTGCCGGGAGTCAGCATCGCCCCCGCCGCGAGCATGCCGCCGCTCTCTATCTCGCATCCGTCCATCACAATCGCGCCGAGACCGACGAAGGCGCGATCGTGCAAGATACAGCCGTGGACCATCGCCAGGTGGCCGATTAGCACATCGGCGCCGATGATCGTGGGATGGCCGGGCCAGGCCCCGGGCTTCGGCGAATCGACATGGACGACGCTGCCGTCCTGGATGTTCGTCCGCGCGCCGATGCGGATGCGGTTGACGTCGCCACGCAGCACGCAATTGTACCAGATGCTGGCATCGGCCCCGATCTCGATGTCGCCGATCAGCCGCGCGCCGGGTGCAACGAAGGCGTTCGGATCGATCCGCGGCGCATGGCCGGCGAAGGGGATCAGCTGCGCCATTCGTCGCGTGCGATCCGGTAGACGATGACGATGCCTTCGGCCCAGGCCGGTCCCCGATAATCGAGCTCGGGATGACGGACCATGCCGAGGCGCTCCATCAATCCCCAGCTCGGGCTATTGCCCTGCACGGTCAGCGCCACGACACGCTCTGCGCCGAGCGCTTCGAACGCGAAGTCGAGGGAGGCGGTTGCCGCCTCCTTGGCATAGCCCTGCCCCCATGCATCCTCGCGCAAGCGCCAGCCGATCTCCAGCTCCCCCGCCACCGGGCTGCCGGCGTCGTCGGCGATCTTCAGGCCGCAAAAGCCGAGCAAGGCGTCGTCCGATTTCCGCTCCACCACCCAGAAGGTGTGGCCGAGCGTCTCCTGCCACGGGATGAAGCGATCGACGATACGGGCTTCGAGCGCGGCAGGCTCCAGCACGCCGCCGAGCCACCGCATCACGCCGGGCGTGTTGGTGTAGCGGACGAACGGCGCCACGTCGTCCCGGGTCCAATTGCGCAGCCGCAGCCGCTCGGTCTCGATCATGGCAGATCCTTCATCACGTCGGGTACCCAATTCTGCCAATTCTCGAGCAAGGGCAGGATGCTGGCGTGATCGTCGGTCCAGCCGGCGAAATCCTTGCGCGCCTTGAGCGGACGCCAGAGATAGGCGTCGTCCGCACTTGCGATCTGAAGCGCGAGCAGGGTGTCGAGATCGGGCGCCATGGCGATCCAGACCGATGCAGTCATGTTCCGGGCCTGCTCCGGCTCCGTCGGCGAATATTCGAAGATCCGGGCATTCCAGCCGTCCCGCTTGGCTGCGGCCGCGAGCACCGGCTCGAGATCGAGGTAGCGGTTGGAAATGTGAACCATCAGGATACCGGTCGGCGACAGCGCCCGGCGATAGACTTGCAGCGCCTCGCGGGTGAGAAGGTGCATCGGCACCGAATCCGAGGAGAAGGCATCGATCGCGAGCAGATCGAGCGATGCCGGCGCCGCGCGGGACAGGCTGAGGCGGGCGTCGCCGAGCACGATCTTCGCCTGCGGCGCGCAGCGGCTGAGGAAGGTGAAGCGCGACGGATCGCGGGCGATCCTGACGATCGCCGGATCGATCTCGAAAAACCGCCAATCCTGACCCGGCAGCGCGTAGCAGGAGAGCGTTCCGGTGCCGAGCCCGACGACGCCGACCCGCGGATGGCCGCCATGGTAGACTTCCAGAGATGCCATGGCATGGCCGATCCCCGATCGACGGGCGTAATAGGTCGTCGGCTCGATCTCGCCCGAGGGGCCGAGATTCTGCACGCCGTGGAGGGTGGTGCCATGGATCAGCACCCGTGCCGGCGGATCGTCTCGGGTGCTGACCGAATAGACGCCGAAGTAGGAACGGCTGCGATCGGCATGACGGCTCTCGTCGAGCGTGTGCCAACCGCCATAGCTCAGCATCAGGGCCGCGATGCACAGGCCGAAGAGCACGCGCCGGCCGACGAACAGCAACGCCAGCAGCGAGATCGCGATGCTGAAGGCAAGCGCGCCATTGGCGTCGATCCACGGCCACGGCTTCATGTCCGCGCAGTAGGACAGCAGAAAGGCGGCGAGAACGATAGTCGCGGCAAGCCAGCGGGGCATCCGTTCCGCCCAGGGGATCAGTGCGGATTGCGGTACCAGCATGGCCGCCGCCAGGATCAGCAGCGGGTGCTCATAGGTCCAATCGAACACCGTCGGTGCGATCAGCGCGCAGAAGACGCCGCCGACCATGCCGCCGACCGCCATCGCAAGATAGAAAGCGGTGAGATGGCCGGCCGCCGGGCGGGTCCGGTACATCGCGCTGTGCAGCGCGACCCCGACCGCGAACAGCAGCAGCAGGCCGAGCGTTGCCATGAAGAAGGGCCCGCGCGCGCCGCTGCTGAACGCCAGTCCGCCGCCGATCAGGAGGATGAAGGGTGCTGCGATGGTGATGAGGTCAGCCGCCCTCCGCCGCTCGGCGAAGGCGACGACGAAGCTCAGCAGATAAAGGCCGAGCGGCACGACCCAGAGCAGGGGCATGGCGACGATGTCGGTGGTGAGATGGGTGGTCGTCGACAGCATCAGCCCCGACGGCACCGCCGCCAGCGCCACCCAGCGCAGGAGCTGCCGCAGCGAGGGCGCCGCTTCCGCCTGGTCGACCTCAGTCTCTTCGATCGCCCCCGGCGGCACCGTCAGCGCGCACAGGCCGACGAGCAGCACCAGCAACGCATAGCCGCAGGTCCACAACAGGCTTTGCTGCTGCAGAGACATCAGCGGTTCGACCAGCAGAGGATAGGAGAGCAGGCCGGCGAAACTGCCGAGATTGGACGCGGCGTAGAGCGGATAAGGATCGCCGCGGCCGAAATCGAGCGCATACCAGCGCTGCATCAGCGGCGCCTGTGCCGACACGATGAAGAAGAGCGGGCCGATCGAGCTCAGCAGAAACCAGGGCGCCCAAAGGGCCGGGGAAGCCTCGGGCGGCAGCACGCCGCCGCCGATGCCGAGCGGCAGCCACAGGGCGGCGACCGCGAACAGCGCCAGATGCACGCCGGCCTGCCGCCGCGGCGCCAGCCGCGCCAGGAAATGGGCATAGGCATAACCGCCGAGAAGCAGCGCCTGGTAGACCAGCATCGCGCTGTTCCACACGGCCGGTGCGCCGCCGAGCCGCGGCAGGGCCATGCGCGCAACCATCGGCTGGGTGAGAAACAGCAGGAACGACCCGGTGAGGATCGTCAGCAGGAAGAGCGGCCGGACGTAACGGCCGACCGGTGCGGCCCCGGCGGTCGCGGTCGTGCTCACGGACCAACCCGGGAAAAGAACACGCGCACCGTCAATTTCCACTCTCCCGCTCTTCGGAGCAAAATGATCGTCCGCTTACCTGATCTCGCCCGATGTCGAAAGGAAGGGTCAGGCGCCGAGCAGCCGGGCGGCGTGCGCCGCATGATAGGTGAGGATGCCGGAGCACCCCGCGCGCTTGAAGGCGGTCAGGCTCTCGATCACCATCGGGTCGCGCTCGGCGCAGCCGGCGGCGACTGCGGCTTCGATCATCGCATATTCGCCGGACACGTGATAGGCGAAGACCGGCACTTCGAACCGATCCTTCACCCGCCGGATGATGTCCAGATAGGGCATGCCGGGCTTCACCATCACCGTGTCGGCGCCCTCGGCGAGATCGAGCGCGACCTCGCGCAGCGCCTCTTCGGCATTGGCATAGTCCATCTGGTAAGTCTTCTTGTCGCCCTTGAGCAGCCCGCGCGAGCCCACGGCATCGCGGAACGGCCCGTAAAAGGCGCTCGCATATTTGGCGGCATAGGCCATGATCTGGACGTTGTGATTTCCATCCCGCTCCAGCGCTTCGCGGATCGCGGCGACACGGCCGTCCATCATGTCCGACGGCGCAACGATGTCGGCGCCGGCTGCCGCCTGGACGAGCGCCTGCTCGACCAGGACGCCGCTGGTGCGGTCGTTCAGAACATATCCGGCGTCGTCGACGATGCCGTCATGGCCGTGGCACGTGTAGGGATCGAGCGCGACATCGGTGAGGATGCCGACCTCGGGTGCGGCTTCCTTGGCGGCGCGGACCGCGCGGCAGATGAGATTGTCCGGATTGAGCGCCTCGCGGGCGTCGTCGCTGCGCAATTCGCGCGGGGTGTTGGGGAACAGCGCGATGCAGGGGATGCCGAGGTCGCGGGCTTCGCGGGCCCGTTCGGCGATACGGTCGACCGACCAGCGCGACACGCCCGGCAAGGTCGTGATCGGCTCTTCGACCCCACTTCCCTCGGCGATGAACAGCGGCCAGATCAGGTCGGACGGAGTCAGGACATGTTCGGCGACCATCGCCCGGCTCCAGGCATTGGCTCGGGTGCGACGCATCCGCAGGGCGGGAAAGGAAGCGTAAGTCATCGCCGCGCTCTAGATCGTGCATCGGCGAGGGGAAAGCGCTTTGCACGATGCGCGAACCCGTTGAACATTTCGGAAGCGTCGCGAGTTGAACGTGCCGTGCAGACCCCTTCCCGCCCCGTTCCTCGCGAAGCCGTCCTCATCGTCAACGCCCACTCGCGGCGTGGACAGGATCTGTTTCGCGACGCCAAACGCCTGCTCGAAGAAGCCGGTATCCGGCTGATCGCCAGCCATGCCGTAAAAGATCCGCGCAAGCTCAACGGCACCGTCGACAAGGCGGTGAAGGACGGCGCGCCGATGGTGATCATCGGCGGCGGCGACGGCTCGCTATCGTGCACGATCGATTTCGTCGTCGGGCGCGACTGCGTCTTCGCGTTGCTGCCGCTCGGCACCGCCAACAGCTTCGCCCGCACGCTCGGCATTCCGCTCGATCTGGAAGGCGCGGTGAAAACGATCGCTACCGGCCAGCGGCGAACGATCGACCTCGGCAAGATCGACGGCGATTATTTTGCCAATTGCGCGGCGATGGGCCTATCGCCGATGATCGGCGAAGGCATTCCCCACCGCCTGAAACGCTATCTGGGGCGGATCGGCTATCTGTCGTGGGCCACCTGGTGCCTGATCCGCTTTCGCCCGTTCAGGCTCACGGTCGAGAGCGAGAACGGCAAGGAGAGTGTGTGGGCGACGGAAGTGCGGATCGCCAACGGCCGCTTTCATGGCGGGGTCGAGCTGGTCGAGAAAGCCGACGTCGACACCGGCGAACTGGTGGTGCAGGCGGTGATCGGCCGGAGCAAGACCAAGCTAGTCTGGAACTGGATCGCAAGTGCGCTGAAGCTGCGCGCCCGGGAAGCCACGGTGGAGCATTTCCACGGCCGCACCCTGCGCATCGAAACCCGTCCGCGGCAGAAGATCTCGATCGACGGCGAAGTGCTCGCCAGGACGCCGGTCACCGCCAGCATCGCCCATTGCGTGATCGAAGTGGTCGTCCCCGCGCCCGAGACTAACCCGCAGGATTGAGGGCGCCGCCGGGCTCGCGCGTGGCTTCGGCCTGCTCGCGGCACTCGATCTCGTCGGGCGGCGGCGTCGGTCCGATCCGGCCCTTGCGCCAGCCGCCGTGAAGATAGAGCGCGATCGCCATCAGCATCGTCGTCACCATGCCGATCGGGAAACTCAACCAGAGCGCGTCGGCCCCGAGCCACGAATAGGCGCCAAGCGCAACGCCGAGCCGGACCGGATACATCGAGATGAACAGGATGATCAGCGGCCCGATCACCTGGCCGTTTGCGCGGACGGTGCCAAACAGCACCAGGCTCACGCCGAAGAACAGGAAACCCCAGGTGCCGACCAGCTGAATGTGCCGCGCGATCGGCAGCGCCGGGCTGTCGCCGCCCATGAACAAGGCGAGTGCCGGCCGGTCGGCCACGGTCAGCAGCAGGATCAGCGCGCCGGTGAGGACGACATTGAAGATCACGCCGGCGCGGGTGACGGCGGAGACCCGGTCCCAATTACCGGCGCCGATATTCTGCGCCGCCATTGCGCTCACCGCCGCGCCCAGCGCCATCGCCGGCATCTGCACATAGGTCCACAATTGCTGGGTAACGCCGTAGGCGGCGGCAGTGTGGACGCCTTCGCGGTTGACGAGGCTGAGCATCGCGAGCGCGGAGGAGGTGATCACTATCATCTGCAGGCCCATCGGAAAGCCCTTGCCGACGATCACCCGCAGCCGCGCCGGATCGGGCCGCAGCCAGGCGAGTTCGGGGCCGCGCAGGCGCAGCGGCAGATCGCGGGCGTAGATGTAGGCGAGCAGGGCGAACAGGCTGACATAATTGGCGACAGCGGTGGCGGTTGCCGACCCGGCAATGCCGAGCGCCGGCGCCGGACCCAGGCCAAGGATGAACACCGGGTTGAGGCCGCTGTCGAGCGCGACGCTCAACGCCATGAACCACAAGGGCGTCAGCGAATCCCCGGATCCGCGCAAGGTCATCATCAACATGGTCATCATCAGCGCCGCCGGCATCGCGACGAAGATCACCCGCAGATAGGCCAGCGCCAGCGGCATCGCGTCGCCGGGCGTACCGAGCAAACCGAGGATGTGCGGTGCCGTCAGCCAGCCGATCAGGGCGACGACCGCCGCCACCGGCACGAACGACCCGATCGCGGTGCCGACCACCCGCCGCGCCTCGGCAACGTCGCGGCGGCCGAACGCCTGGCCGACCAGGATCGTCGAGGCCATCCCGAAGCCGAACACGAAGGCAAGCAGCATGAACAGCACGATGTTGCCGTTCGCGGTCGCCGCGAGCGCGTCCTCGCCAAGGAAGCGCCCGACCCAGATCGCATTGATCGAACCGTTCAGCGACTGGAGGACCGACGACCCCAGGGTCGGGATCGCGAACGCAAGCAAGGTGGAAGCGATCGGCCCGGAGGTGAGATCGCGCTGTCCGGGGCGGGCGGTTGGTCTGCTGGCCATGGTCACCATACGCACGAAAAGCGCGCGGGATGCCAGCGGGCCCTTATCCCAGCCTCGCCAGTGCCGCCCTGTACTTGTCGGCGTCCGACGCCTTTTCGGCGTGATCGGCGCGCGCTTTCTCGACCGCCTCCGGCTTGGCGCGTTCGACGAAGCTCGGATTGTTCAGCCGTCCCGCGAGCGAATCCCGCTCCTTCTCCGCCGCCTGCAGCGCCTTGGCGAGCCGGCCGCGCTCGGCCTCGATGTCGATCACGCCTTCGAGCGGCAGCACGAACGTGGCCTCGTCGATCACCACCTGGGCGGCGCCGCCCGACGCCGGATCGGTGCTGACGCTTTCGATCCGCGCAAGGCGTTTCAACGCCCCGTCATGACGGCCCAGGCGGGCCAAAGTGGCCTCGCTCGCGTCGCGGACATGGAGGGCGAGCTTGGCGCCCGGCGGGACGTTCAGTTCCGAGCGGGCGCCGCGGATGCCGTTGACCACGCGGATCAGCCAGTCGATCTCCGGACCCGCTTCCGGATCGAGCGCGCGCGCGTCCGGCATCGGCCATTTGGCGACGATCAGCGGCGTCGGACGGTCACCGAGGGCGTGCCACAATTCTTCCGTGATGAACGGCATGAACGGGTGGAGCGAGACCAGGATCTGGTCGAGCACCCAGCCGGCCACGGCCCGGGTCTCCGCGCCTTCCGGGCCGGCGAGGAGCGGCTTGATCAGCTCAAGATACCAGTCGCAGAAACTGCCCCACACGAAATGGTAGAGAGTGTTGGCGGATTCATCGAAGCGCAGCTCGGCGAGCGCGAGATCGAGCGCCTGAATGGTCTTCACCGTCTCGCCGACGATCCAGCGATTGACCGGATGCTCGGCTGCCGGCGGCTCCAGCGCGGTCGAGGCGCCGATGCCGTTGGTCTGGCAGAAGCGCGCCGCATTCCAGAGCTTGGTCGCGAAGTTGCGATAGCCCTCGATCCTTTTCTCATCGAGCTTGATATCGCGTCCCTGGCTTTCCATCGCCGCCATGGTGAAGCGCAGGGCATCGGCGCCGTAGCGATCGATGAGGCCGAGCGGATCGACCGTATTGCCCTTGGACTTGGACATCTTCTGGCCCTTGGCGTCGCGCACCAGGCCATGAAGGTAGAGCGTCTTCCAGGGCACCTCGTTCATGAAGTGAAGACCCTGCATCGCCATCCGGGCGTCCCAGAAGAAGATGATGTCGAAGCCGGAGATGAGCACGTCGTTGGGATAATGGCGACGAAGATCGTCCGTCTGCTCCGGCCAGCCGAGCGTGCCGAACGGCCACAGGGCAGAGGAGAACCAGGTATCGAGCACGTCGGTTTCGCGGCACAAGGCGACGCCCTCGCCCGCCTGTGCCTGGGCGTCCTCCTCCGTCTCGGCGACGAAGACGTTGCCGTCGGGATCGTACCAGGCCGGGATCTGATGGCCCCACCAGAGCTGGCGCGACACGCACCAGGGCTGGATGTTCTCGAGCCAGTTGAACCAGGTCTTCTCCCATGTCTTGGGCACGACCTTGATCTTGTTGCTGCGCACCGCCTCGATCGCCGGCTGCGCGAGGGTGGCGGCGTCGACATACCATTGGTCGGTCAGCCAGGGCTCGATCACCACCCCGGACCGGTCGCCATAGGGGGTCTGGATCACCCGATCCTCGATCCGCTCGACCAGCCCGTCCGCCTCCAGACGTTCGACGACGCGGCTGCGCGCCTCGAAGCGGTCGAGGCCGATCAGATCGGCCGGGATCAGCCCGTCCACCGTCTGGGCGATCCGTGCCTGCGCGTCGAGCATGTTGAGCATGTCGGCGGCCTTGATGCCGGCGCGGCGGCCGACTTCGAAATCGTTGAAGTCATGGCCGGGCGTGATCTTGACGGCGCCGGAGCCGAGCTCCGGATCGGCATGCTCGTCGGCGACGATCGGCACCAGCCGACCGGTGATCGGCAGGCGCACCTTCCGGCCGACCAGAGCGGCATAGCGTTCGTCGCTCGGGTGTACGGCCACCGCCATGTCGGCAAGCATCGTTTCCGGCCGGGTCGTGGCGACGTGGATGAAGCCGCTGCCGTCCTCGAGCGGATATTTGAGGTGCCAGAACTTGCCCTGGATCTCCCTGGTCTCGACCTCCAGATCGGAAATCGCGGTGCCGAATTTCGGATCCCAGTTGACCAGCCTCTTGTCCCGGTAGAGCAGGCCTTCGCGATAGAGCTGGACGAAGACCTTGATCACCGCCGCCGAGAAGCCCGGGTCCATGGTGAAGCGCTCGTTCGCCCAGTCGCACGAGGCGCCGAGCCGGCGCAGCTGACGCGTGATCGCGCCGCCGGATTGCGCCTTCCACTTCCAGACATGATCGACGAAGGCCTCGCGGCCCATATCCGCGCGGCGCAGGCCCTGGCCCTCCAGATTGCGCTCGACCACCATCTGCGTGGCGATGCCGGCATGATCGGTGCCGACCACCCACAGGGCGTCCTTGCCCTGCAGCCGGGCATGCCGGATCAGGATATCCTGCAGCGTATTGTCAAGCGCGTGGCCGATGTGCAGCGAGCCGGTGACGTTCGGCGGCGGGATGACGATCGTGAACGGCTCCGCGTCGTCACGGGCGGGGCGGAACAGTCCGGCCTCTTCCCAATGCGCATACCAGCGCGATTCGATGGCGGCGGGGTCGAAGGTCTTGGCGAGTTCGGTCATGCGCGCGGCTTAGACCAGGCGGCGGCAGCGGAGCAATCCGCCTGACGCGGCGCGTCGCCGCCGACCGGCTCAGAAATGCTTGCCGGTGATCCGGGCGATCTCGCGGGTGACGAGTTCTTCCACCATGTCCGGCAGATGCTGGTCGAGCCAATCCTTGAGCATCGGCTTCAGCATCTCGCGCACCACCGCTTCGAGCGGACCTTCCCCGTGCGTCGACGCCGGAGCCGCCTCCTTGAGCGCGGAGAGCGCGGCCAGCGACCGGGCGCTGGCGGCGGCGGCATCCTCGGAGACAAGCCCCTGCCCGTCGACCACCGGATCCGAAAGCTCGAGCACATCGTCTTCGGGTGGTGGTGGCGGCGGCGGCGCCGGACGCGCGCTCCGCGTCGGACGCGCAGCCACGCGTCCGTCTTCGGCGATCACCCGCTTGATGGAGGCGAGAATGTCCTCCATCGAGGGTTCCTGGTTAATATCCCCCATAGAGAATGGCTTATCGCTTATTCTGTCGGGCCTGTCACGGGGGTGTTTTGCCGGTTGGTGTCGACCGGTCCGACGGCGGGCGGCGCCACCGTCCGGGTCGAGACCGGCTGCGGATCGGGATCGTCGCGCCAGTCGGAGCCGCGCCGCGACACCCGATCGTAATTGGCGAGCGGATCGTAGAGCGCGCCGCCGTCGAGGTTGAGATCGTCGGCTTCGGCACGGCCCATCGCGTTGAGCAGTTGGAAGCCCGCGACATAGGCGTCGCGGCGCGCGGTGACGACGGCAACCTGGCTGTTCAGCAACTCCTGCTCGGCGTTGAGCACGTCGAGCACGTTGCGGGTGCCGACGGTCTGCTCCGCCCGGGTGCCTTCGAGCGCGAGGGTGTTCGCGTTGACCGCGACCTGGTTCGACTCCACCGCTTCCTGGGCCGCCTGATAGCTGGCGAAGGCGGCGCGGGTGTTGGCGACCACCGAGCGTTCGACTTCGACCCCGCGCTCGAGCAACTGGCTCTGCACCGCCTGCGCCTGACGCACCTGGGCACCGACCGCGCCGCCCTGGTAGATCGGGATCCGCGCCTGCACGCCGACGCCGGTATTGTTGATCGAATTGCGGTTGCCGGTGCCGCCGAACTGATCGTCGGCGGTGCCGAGATAATTGGTGTAGCTCTGCGTGCCGATCGCCGAAACGGAGGGCAGCCGGCCGGCACGGGCGATCGAGACGTCACGCTGGGCGGCGCGCACCTGGGCGGCGATCGAGACCAGATCCGAATTATTCGCGAGGGCGATGTCGACGGCCTGATCGGGCGTCGTCGGCAGTGGCGGCAGCGGCGGCGGCGGATCAAGCTCGTCGGGCAAAGCGCCGATCACGCGCCGGTAATTCTCCTCGCTGCCTTCGAGCCTTCCCTCGGCGGTGGCGAGGTTCGAGCGGGCGAGCGCCAATCGCGCTTCGGACTGGGCAACGTCGGTGCGGGTGAGATCGCCGACCTCGAAGCGATCGCGGGTCGCCTGCAAATTGGTTTCCAGCACGCGAACCTGGTTGCGGTTCAGGGTGACGATCGATCGGTCGCGGATCACGTCCATATAGGCGCCGACCGTCTCGGTGAACACGTCGCCCTCGGTGGCGCGAAGGGCGGCACGGCCGGCGAGCACGCGCTCATCGGCGGCGCGGATCTGGTTGCGGATACGACCGCCGGTGAAAAGCGGGTAGCTGACGTCGACGCCGGCGCTGAGATTGCGGCCCTCGCCGCCGCCGGTGCGCAACAGATTCTGGTTGATCCCGGCCGTGCCGGAAAGCTGGGGGCGGTTCTGCGACCGGGCGAGCGCGACACCTTCATCCAGCGATCGAAGCTGCGCGCGCTGCCCCATGATCGTCGGATTGGTGTTGTAAGTCTGGACGAGCGCGTCGCGAAGCGTTTCCGCTCCGGCGCTCCCGCCAACCATCAGTGCGGCTGCCCCCGCAGCAGCCAGTAACCCCACCCGCATCGTCTCACTCCCCGCTCAGATGAGCCCGTTCTTAAAAAGTAAATGCCTTCGGCCGTACGAAATTCGGAAGCACCGCCGCGGCCGCATCGGAGAAGCTGGCAAGGCCGAACGCCTCGCCGGACTTGCGGCCGATCGAGAGGCGCGTGACGCCGCGATCGATCGTCGGCGCGACCAGGCGGCCGCCGTCGGCGAGCTGGCCGATGATCGCGTCCGGCACGAACTCCACCGCGCCGTCGATCAGGATCAGGTCGTAGGGCGCGCCCGCTTCATGCCCCTCGGCCAGAGCCCCCTCGACCAGCGTCACCGGCGTTCCGGCAAGCGCCTCGCGGGCAAAGGCGGCGAGCTCCGAATCCTCCTCGACCGCCACCACCGAGGCCACCATCGTCGCGAGCAGAGCGGCCGAATAGCCCGTCGCCGCGCCGACCACGAGGGCGCGATCGCTCTCGCGCGGCCCCGCTTCGGTGAGCAGCCGTCCGAGCGCCAGCGGGTTGTTGAGATCGCGGCCGGGCTTCAACGGCACCAGCGCGTCGGCATAGGACAAGGCCAGCCGCTCGCGCGGGACGAAGCGCTCGCGGGCGACCTCCTCGAACGCGGCCAGCACGACGGGATCGTTGGTCCCCGTCGTCCTCAACAGGTTCGAGATCATGGCGCGGCGCATATGGTCGAAATTTTGCTCGGTCATCGGGTTCTCAATCGCACAGCTGTCTTATGGATGCAATACACCTTGCGGCTGCCTTGGGTCTTTATCGGCTCGCCCGGTGCAGGGAAAGCGGAGATGTCTCCACATCTTGCGCCCGCACCGGACGACCGCATTTCAGCAAGAGCTGTGCCATTCCCGTCCCCGCCTCTGTCGCGCGCCGCAGCGGGGATGGAGGCTGTCCGATTTCGAACAGGGCGCGTCCGATCGCGGACAGGGTGTTGACTTCAGCGCCGTTCCCGGACAAGTCCCGCCGCCTCGGCCCGATGGCGGAGTGGTTACGCAGAGGACTGCAAATCCTTGCACGCCGGTTCGATTCCGGCTCGGGCCTCCACTCTTCGATGCTTATGGACATCCTGCAGCGCCGTAGCTCGAGCTGGTGTCCAATCCTCATTCCGGTCTAGACAATCCTAGCGCGGTAAGCCCCGACCGATCGCTTGCTCCGCGAGCCTCTCTTCTTCGGCCGCATCGATACCGCCGCACCACCTCTTCGTCTTTGCTGTGGCCACTCGCCGACCTCATGCTCTCGGTCCGCTTTTGAGGCTTGGCCGTGCCGCATCGCAATTCTCCCAAGGCCGGCCGCCGCATTTCAAGAGTCCCGCTCCGTCATACTGGTGGCGAAACGATCGGCCTCGACGCTTAGCAGCCAAGTGGCGGCCCTCTCCCCGTGTCGCTGATCGTCCGACAGGCGCGGCACGAGGAGCATCAGCGCGAACCGGAAGCAAGACCTGGTTGCTCGCTATGCAGACGATCAGGCGGCTAAAGAACGTCGGACTTCTCGGGCCAACCTTTTGAGCTAGAGCCGTTCACGAGCCGGCGCGATCCAGGCCAGAGTCACGCCATAGCCGATGCGCAGCGCGGCGTAGGCGAGCGGTTCGCCCGCCGCGATGACGGCCGGAAGCCCAGCCATCCCTCAGCCTTCCACATGCGGATGCAGCAAATCGGCATGGCCGATCCGGTGCCGATATTCCGTTAAGACGGTGGGCAGGCGCCCTGCTGCGTGTTGGGATCGGAACGAAGACGGCGAACGCCTCGGCCAAGGAGAAGGAAGGGACCACTGGTCGGGCAACCCGGATCAGGACTGTGGCTCGACAGGCCCGGTTCGCTTCACGCCTGGACGGCCCCTGTAATCCTCCCTTGCAGACGCCGCAGCCGCTCTCCCTCCAGCCCCGGTATCCCAGCGGCGATCGACGGACAAGTTCCTCGACATCGCCCAACTTACGTGCCTCGTCTCATCGAGACGTGACCCACAATACACTGACATGGAGCACCGGCCCGGCCGCAGGCGCCCTCTAGATGGGCTCGGCATCACGCCGGGAGGCGCAATATATCAGCCCGGCCGCTTTGTCCCGGCTTTGGCGGCAGCTCTCCAGCAAGCAACACCGCGATCTTCTGCGTGAGGGAGGCACGGGCCGTGCGGCATTGGCTGGTCGCATGGGCCTCACGCTGGCGAGCTGAACTCCCCCCTTTCTCGGACAGCTGCCGATTGGTCGCTCGCGCGGCCGTTACCCGGTTGCGCGCGGAGCAGGCTCCGCGCATCTTCCTTCAGGGCCTTTCGTTGGGAAACAGAAGCAGCCAGTCGGCTTCGGCCTGGATACGGGCGAAGAATCCCCAGCTGTCGACGCTGATCGAACGCAGAAGCCAGGGCTTTGCTTTCTCCGGCTCGCCCCGCAGAATGTAGTAATTTGCCATGCTGTACGCCGTCGATGCAGCAACACCATCAGCCGTGGCAAATGCGCGCCCGCCATCCTTATCGCTGAAGAAGCTGTTCGGATCACGATGGCCCTTGAACAACTGGATGCCGTCGAAATACGTGTCGGACCCTCCCGCCGGATGCACCTCGAACAATGTCAGGTCGTAACTGTCGAGGAGTGCCTGCGCTTCGCGCATCCGCCCACCTCGCGCAAGCGAAAGATATTCCCAGTAGGTGTTGGCGGTACGCGCCTCCATGTCCTTGGTGAACATCGCGGCCTCCGCCGACTTGGCAAACCATCTTGCCGCATTGTCGTAGTCGTGCCTTGCGAAGTACGCACCGCCGAGATGGTAGTAGAGATAGTATTGGACCACGTCCGGATCACCGGGGAAATAGTCGGGTCCTGGTTTCTCGCGCTCCAGCGGCTTGCCTTCGTATAGCGCGGCCGCCTTGAGACCGACCTCGATCGACTTGTCGAACTCACGCAGCGAAAAGTGGCGGTGCGCACGGTGGCGAAGAAGCTTCGGAGAATTGGGGAATCTCGCCAAGGCCCGATCGTAGACGGCGGCGGACTCCTTGCTATACCCCTGGTAGAACAGAATCCGGCCGTACCAGGTAGCAGTATCCACCGTCATGTTTTTCTCGAAATCTGCCTTCGCATCGGCTGCGGCGCGCTCGAGCAGAGCAACCGAAGCGACGCCGACGTTTCGGGTTGGCTGGGTGATCATCGGCTTGCCGAGCAATGAGGTGCCCTGCAGGCTGCCCTGCGCCGCGGCGGGGCTAGCGCACAATAAGAGGGTGACCCCGATCCAGCTTTTCGTCGTGCGGCTCAGCAATTCCTCATCCTCCTGTTGGCTTGTGTCGTTTCAAGCGTCGATGTCGAAGCGCACGCCCTGCGCGAGCGGCAGGGACGTCGAGCGGTTTACCGTCGTTGTCATGCGACGCATGTAATTCTTCCAGCTGTCACTGCCGGAGACCCGACCGCCGCCGGTCACCTTCTCGCCGCCGAATGCGCCGCCGATCTCCGCGCCACTGGTGCCGATGTTGACATTGGCGATGCCGCAATCGCTCCCCTGCACCGACTGAAAACGCTCTGCCTCCCGGACATCGTTGGTGAAGATGCTCGAAGAGAGGCCCTGCTCCACGGCATTCTGGAGGGCAATCGCCTCGTCGAAGTCCCTATAGGACAACACATAGAGGATCGGCGCGAAGGTCTCCTCCCCGACGATCTCCGATTGTGAAGGCATTTCGACAATGGCTGGGCGGACGTAATAGCCGCCGTCCAGACCGGAGACTGCGATCCGCTCGCCGCCATGAATATTCCCGCCTTGCGCCTTCGCACGATCAAGGGCCGTTTGCATCCTTTCGAATGCGGTCCGATCGATCAGCGGCCCCACCAGCACGCCGTCGGTCAGAGGATCTCCGATCCTGAGAGTGCGGTAGGCCGCCTTCAGCCGGGCGAGGAAGCCACCAATGATGCTTTCGTGCACGATCAGCCGGCGCAAAGTGGTGCAACGCTGCCCCGCGGTGCCCGTGGCCGCGAACACGACGCCCCTCAGGGCAAGATCCAGGTCAGCGCTCGGCGCGACGATCGTCGCGTTGTTGCCGCCGAGCTCAAGGATGGAACGACCGAAGCGGCCCGCGACTCGAAGGCTGACGTCTCGGCCCATTGCGACGCTGCCGGTGGCGCTGACGATCGCTACATCATGGTGATCTGCCAGGGCCCGGCCGCACTCCCGTCCGCCGAGCACCACCTGGACGAGGTGGTCGGGGGCAGGGTCGAACGCGGCCGCGAGCTGGGAAAGGAGGCCGGCCATTGCCAGAGCGATCAGCGGTGTCTTCTCGGATGGTTTCCAGATCGCGCTATCGCCGCAGACGAGCGCAACGGTGGTGCCCCACGCCCAAACCGCGGCCGGGAAGTTGAAGGCGGAGATCAGTCCGAGCACGCCCATCGGATGCCAATATTCGGTGAGGCGATGCTCCGGGCGTTCCGACGCGATGGTCACGCCGAAGAGCTGCCTCGAAAGCCCTACGGCATATTCGCAGATGTCGATGACCTCCTGGATCTCGCCCCGCGCTTCCGACAGGATCTTGCCGTTCTCGCAAGCGAGCAAACGGGCGAGGTCCTCTTTGTGTAGGCGGACGACATCGCCAAACCGACGAACGAGTTCGCCCCGGACCGGCGCGGGCACGACTTTCCAGACCTCGAAGGCTGCGCGCGCGCGCTGAACCGCTGGATCGATCTCGCTCGGGTCCTGGGCGCAAAGCGACGCCAGGCTGCTGCCGTCGATCGGCGACAGAATCTCGAGCCCCACCCCGAGATAAGGCCGGAGGGGTAATCCGAGACGGGAAAAGCAGTCCCGTACGGCAGCATCGAGCGGTTCGGACCCAGTTCCCATGTATCTCTCAGGCTCGAGGTTGATTTGGTTCACGGCTTGGCCGGCGAAGCTGGCGACAGCCTGACCACCTCACCATCCTTGATCACAGCGGCGACGCGTTCCAGCACGGTCACATCCGCGAGCGGGTCGCCGTCGACCGCAATGAGATCGGCCAGTTTGCCCACCTCGATCGAGCCGATTGCCTCCGATTGGCCCAGGAGATCAGCCGCCAACACGGTGGCTGCCCGGATCGCTTCGACGGGGGCCATCGGCCCCTGCTCGACCATGTGACGGAATTGCCGCGCATTCTTGCCGTGTTCGGATACGCCGGCATCGGTGCCGAACGCGACCTTGAGCTTGTATCTTTGCGCGAGCCGTATGTTCTCACCCTGATGGCGACGGGCTTCCGCGATTTTCGCGCGAACGGCGGGCGTGAAGCGGCTCGTGTCCGCCTCGGTCTCAGCCTGGAGCAGGCCGAGCGTGGGTACCAGCCACGTGCCTCGTGCCGCCATCTCCCGGGCAATCTCCTCATCCAGGAAGGTGCCGTGCTCGATGGAGTCGACACCAGCGCGGACCGAAGCGGCCACGCCGTCGCGGCCATGGGCATGGGCAGCGACCTTCAGGCCCAGCGCATGCGCCGTGGTCACGATCGAGACCAGTTCCTCGTCCGTGAGGTGCTGCTCAAGCCCGCGTGCCTGCTGCGACATAATCCCGCCAGTCGCCGCAACCTTGATGAGGTTGGCGCCATATTTCGCAGCTTCGCGAACCCTTAGTGCGCATTCGACCGGTCCCGTGCAGGCGCCGGTATAGTCGTACGGAAACAAGGCTTCTGTCGTCCTGCGATTGAGGCCCGACATGTCGCCATGGCCGCCGACGATCGACAGGGAGGTTCCGGAAAGGAAGATCCGCGGGCCAGCAAGGTCACCCTCGTTGATGGCGTCGCGCAACGCATGGATCGCGTTGCCATCCGAGCCGACATCACGGACCGTCGTAAAACCGGCGTCGAGCGTCCTTCTCGCATTGGCAAAGGCGAACAGTGCCACATCCTCGGGCGTGTCGATCGCTGCCGACCATAGCTTGGTTTCCGGGCCGAAGCTGAAGTGGACGTGCATGTCGATAAGGCCGGGCAGCACCGTCCGGCTCTTCAGGTCGACGATCGAGGCGTCGTTGATCTGCACGTATCCAGGTACGATTTCGGCAATCCGACGGTCGCGGACGATGATGGTGGACGGACCGAGCAGGCGCTCGCCCGGAATCGCGACCACGGTACCGGCATGGATCGCAAGCGTGGGCGGCGCCGGAGGCGCCATGGCGACCGCATTGCCGTTCGCGCCAACGAGCAGTGCAGCGACGAGCGCTGCACCGTAGCGCCGCCCACGTACTCCGCCTGACCGGCTGGCCGTCATCATCGCGAACTCCCCGCCCCGGGCTCCATGCCACACTTCGACTGCTACAATTTTTTTGTCACTTGGCAAGATTTTTTATGATAGGAAAATTCTAGAGATGTGACGATGAGTTGGAAACCCGCTTCAATGCTCGGGTAATCAGGGAGGGAAAAGTGTCAAACCTAGCTACACGCCTGCTGCTGTCGTCGGCGGTCGCGTTCTTGATCAATCCAGAGGCGCACGCCCAAGTCGCAACCAGCGAACCGGAAGGGACGACGGCCACCGAGGCCGATGGCTCCGACCTCGCGGCCGCTGCGCCTGCCGAAACCGGCGAGGGAATCGTGGTCATCGGATCGCGTCGCCGGGACCGGTCGATCACCGACAGCGCCGTGGCGGTTGACGTTATCTCGCCGGACGACATCGCCACCACCGGCTATACCGATGTCAACGACGCGCTTCGTACGCTGGTCCCTGCGTTCAACGCCCAGCGCCTGCAAGGCAATGACGGTTCCTCGTTCGTGCGACCGATCACGTTGCGCGGCTCGCCCGCAGATCACGTGCTGCTGCTGATGAACGGAAAGCGGCGGCACCGCGCCTCGATCGTGCAGATCGGCACCGGCCACGCCTCCACTTCCGGGTCCCAGGGTCAAGACTTCAACGTCATCCCGCCGATTGCCTTATCCTCCGTGGAGGTGCTGCGCGACGGCGCCTCGGCCCAGTACGGCTCAGACGCGATCGCCGGCGTGATCAACCTCGAGCTCAAGAAGCAGAAGAGCGGCGGATCGATCATCAGCCAGGTCGGCGAATATTATGAGAGCGGCGGCCGGACGTACGATATCCAGGGGCACGTCGCCGTGCCGGTCGGCGACAGAGCTTACCTCAACATCGCCGCACAGTTCACGGATCAGGCCAAGGCCTTTGCCCGCAAGGCCCACCATGCCGGTGCCGAAGCGCTAAAGGAGGCGGGCGTCCCGGGGGTTCCGCCCCATCCCGAGGGTAATCTCGACCCGCGCTATATGGCCTTCAAGGCAATCTGGAACGCTGGAGTAGAGATTGGTAGCGAGCTCGAGGGCTACTCGTTCGGCAACTACATGATGGGCGAGAGCTCCGTCACCTTCGGACTGCGTCAGCCGTTCGCTGCGGGCGGCCTCAACGGCCATAACACCTATGCCAACTCGGCTTTCGACCTTTCTCCTGCCCATCCGCAGGCGTTCAACCTGGCAACTATCTACCCGGGCGGCTTCACGCCCGAGTTCAAGGGCAATCTCGAGGATTTCAGCGCCGTCGTCGGGCTTCGCGACAGGAATGGGCGGCTCAATTGGGATCTGTCCGGCCGGTATGGCACCAACACGGTAGACTATTTGATTACCAGCACCATCAATGCTTCGCTGGGCGTCAACTCGCCCACCGCGTTCAAGCCGGGCTCCCTGACCCAGCGTGAGCTGCAATTCGACGCAGAAGCCTCTTACGAATTGACCGACGACATCCTAGCGTTCGCCGGGATCAGCCATCGAAAGGAAACCTATGTCATCGGCGAGGGAGACGAAGCGAGCTACACTACCGGCCCGCTGCGAGACCTCCCGGCCGGATCCAACGGTTTCCAGGGCTTCTCGCCGGAATTTGCGGGCAGCTTCGACTCGTCGAGCTACGCGGTTTTCGCTGAAGTGGACGCCGACATCACCTCGCGCTGGAACCTGTCGGCAGCCGGCCGCTACGAGGATTACGAGCAGTTCGGGGACAATTTCAGCTACAAGTTCGCCACCCGGTTCGAGATCAGCGAAGCGCTTGCACTGCGCGGGTCGGTAAGCACCGGCTTTCGAGCGCCCGCGGCTGGACAGGTGTTCGGGACGAGCCTGACCTCCCAGCTCGACGGCATCGGCGGCTTCATCCTTGATGCCGTACTGGTGCCGGGATCGCCGGCCGCACAGGTGTTCGGATCGGAGAGCCTGAAGCCCGAGACTTCGTTCAACATGTCCGCCGGGATCGTCTTCACGGGCCTCGAAGGTTTCCTCGCGACGCTGGATCTCTACCAGATCGACGTCGATGATCGCCTGCTGCTCACGCCCTCGCTCGAGACCACTGCGGCGCAGCGTGCCGCCCTCGCCGCCATCGGCTTTCCCAATGGTGCCGACATCCAGGAGGTGCGCTACTTCCAGAACGAGATGAACACCCGTGTTCGCGGCTTCGACCTCGTCAGCACCTATCGCCACAAATGGTCGGCCAATGCGTCCACCGACCTCAGTCTCGCCGTGAACTACAATGAGCAGCACCTGCGGGGCGCACCTCCGTCCGGGTTCAGCCCGGCGGTGGTCACCGAATTCGAGCGGGGAACGCCCCGGTGGCGCGGCAATCTCGGAGCGACCACCCGTGTCGGTGATTTCGCCTTGATGACTCGCGCAATCCACTATGGGGCGTGGCGCCGTCTCGACGGGGCGAGCTTCCTACCTCGCAAGGCGGTGACCTTGTTCGACGCCGAGCTGACCTATTCCGGAATACGGAATGTGGATCTGAGCGTAGGCGCCCGCAACATATTCAACATCTACCCGCCGGATCGTGGAGCGGCACGGGCGCGCGCGGGTCTCATCTACGACAATCACAGCGTGTTCGGCGTGGCCGGAGGCTTCTACTACGTGAACGCCAAGATCCGGTTCTGATCCGAATCGAGCGCAACCGAGCCGGGGTTCCGGTGGGCAGCATCGAAGCGGCATCACTGTCATTTCGGTGCGCCCATCGGAATTTCCCGATTGATAGACTATATCGCGATCACCCGGATTGCTCCGGATCGATGCCGCACCTTCGCTTAGAGTGAGGATTCATATTCTATGTCGCCCACGAGTGAAGACAAGCTCGACGTCCTGAGCTCTGTACGCACGCAGAAGCGGCCGCGGAGCGAAGGCTTCCACCTCGGAGAACGATTGCGCCATTTACGCCGCGAGCGCGGCATGACGCTGGAGGACGTCGGTCGCAGGACGGGGCTTGCCGCCTCAACTCTCTCGAAGATCGAGAACGATCAGATGTCTCCGACGTTCGATGTCGTGCAGAAGCTGGCGGTCGGCCTCGACATCGATATCACCGAGTTGTTCGCGTCCAACTCCGGACAGGACGCAGCCGGCCGCCGAAGCGTGACGCTGAGCGGTACCGGTCGCCTCATGGAGACGGAGGTGTATCGCCATCGTCTCATCGCGGCGGAACTGAAGAACAAGAAGATCCTGCCGTTCGTGACCACCATCAAGGCCCGTAGTGCGGAGGACTTCAAGACATGGTCACAGCATAGCGGCGAGGAATTCCTCTACGTGCTCAAGGGGGAAATCTGCTTCCAGACCGAGCATTACGAACCGGCCATCCTCGGAGTCGGTGACAGCATCTACATCAACAGCAACATGGAACATGCCTGTTACTCCACCAGCGAGGAAGACGCGGTGGTGCTGTGGGTCAATACGGCATGATGCGCTAAACTCATCTTGCCCGGCGTTTTCGTATAGGCTAATAATTTTTCCGATACGAAAACGAGGGACAAGCGCATGAATCGACGTCAGTTCATCCTATCCAGCGCTGCCCTCTCGTCCTTGGCTGCGCTGCCTCCGGCGAGAGCGGCGCAACGTACGCGACCCCTGACATTCGACGCCATGGGCGAGGTCCGCCTGGACTATGACGCGGCGCTGATCCGGGACATGCACGCGAGCGGCCTCGATGCAATCACGGTGACCTTGTGCGACCCGAAGTCGTATGAAGGACGTGCTTACGACGAAGCGGTACAAGCCGTGCTCGACCATGATGCGCACATCTCGGCGCACCCAGACCTCTTCCTCAAGGCGACGCGCACGAGCGACCTAGACGAGGCCAAGAGGAGCGGCAGGATCGCCATCTTCTATCTGTTCCAGAATAGCACGCAATTCGGCCGCGACCTCGACAATGTCGATCTGTTTTACAAACTCGGCGTGCGATCCGCCCAGATCACCTACAACGAGCAGAATTGGGCGGGCTCCGGGTGTAAGGAGCTCGGCGCCAACGGACTAACCCTGTTCGGTCGCGAGCTTGTTGATCGGATGAATGCCCGGCGAATGCTGATCGACCTTTCGCATGCCAACATGCAAACCATGGCGGACACGGTCGCCGCGTCCAAAACGCCGGTCATCGTTTCGCACACGGCCTGCATGGCGGTGCACCGTAACGTCCGCAACACGACGGATGCAAACCTGCGACTGCTTGCAGAACGTGGCGGGGTGGTCGGCCTCTGCCAAATGCGGCCGTTCCTGACGGCCAAGCGCACCGATGCCTTGCCGGATTATTTTCGTCACATCGATCATGCGGTGAAGGTGGCCGGTGCAGATCATGTTGCGATCGGAAGCGACCGCGACCATCGCGTCGTCGAAATGACGGACGCGTACGTCGCCGAACTCAAGCGAGAGGAAGGGGCCAACTTCCACGAGGAGGACTGGCCGCTCTTCATCAACGAACTGAACGGGCCGCGTCGAATGGAGGTGGTCTGGGACGGCGTACGCAAGCTCGGCTATCCGGAAACCGTCGTCGAAAAGATTATGGGCGCTAATGTTCGGCGGATCTATCAGGAGGTGATCGGATGAACAGGGTTTTGCATCATGCCAGTTTCGGCGCCACCCTGGCGCTGATGATTGCGGCCCTTCCCGTGCGGGCGTCGGATCACGGGAGCGTTTCGAAAGCGCCGGATTGCAGCGAGAGCCTGATCGGCACCCCACTGGCAGTGCCGAGCTACTCCCCGGATACGCAAAGGCGGCTCGACCAGGATATCGCTATTGCGAAGGCGGCCCTTGAGATTGCACCGGACCGGGAAGACACGCACATCTGGTATGGCCGTCGACTCGATTATGCCGGCCGCATCTGCGATGCGGTCCACGCCTTCAGCGACGGATTGAAGCGCTTTCCGAACAGCTACAAGCTTTACCGATTTAGAGCTCGCGACCTGACCCGCGCTCGCCGTTTCGAGGACGCGCTGCTCGACTACGAGCGCGCGCTCGCGCTTATGGGCGATACGCCTGACAGTTTCGAGCCGGACGGGATTCCTAATCCACTTGGCCTTACGATCAGCACCTATCGCGGGAACATCGTTTACTACCACGCCCAGACCAGCTTCGCGACGGGTGACTACGAGACTGTTGTCGCGGGCATGTCGAAGTCCGTTGAGTTCGCTGCGGACTTCGCCCGCGACGACATGCGAGTGCCTGCTGCCTATTGGACCTACCTGGCACTTCGTAAGATGGGCCAGCACGACAAAGCGCGTGCCGCCATCGCCGCTATCGAGCCCGATTTGAAGCTGATCGAGAACTTCACCTACCACCAAGCCGTCCAGATCATGCAGGGGCGACTGGATCCCACCGTCCTTTCCGGCAATCCAGACAGTACCCTCAAGTTCGCGATCGCGATGGAGAAGCGGTTCGCGGGCGACGAAGCCGGCGCAAAAGCATTGCTGACGGAGATCGTGCGGGAGAACCCGCAGGGACATTGGCCCGCCGAAGCGGAGCTTGCTCGCCCCGACCGCGCCCCTTCCTAGCCGACGACCTGCCTTCCAGGCATGTTGGCGCTCACGTGCTCGGTAGGATTAAGGAACCATTCCACAGAGGACGCCAAATCCTTGCACGCCGGTTCGATTCCGGCTCCGGCCTCCACTTCCATACTGAGTGGGTATGAGACGGCCAGAACCCGCACCCGCCTACCGTGCCGGATCGGGCGCCTTCACGACGACGCCCCCCTTCATCACCATCCGCACCCGCCGCACCGCGCCGATCTCGCGCGTGGGATCGCCTTCGACCGCGATGAGGTCCGCGAGCAGGCCCGGCCGCACCGCGCCGAGCCGGTCCGCGAGCCCGAAGATGCGGGCATTGCCGCCGGTGGCGGCGATCAGGACGTCGGCGGGGCGCATGCCCCAGGCGGCCATCAACTCCATCTCCCGCGCATTGTCGCCATGGGCGTACACGCCGACATCGCCGCCCATGCAGATCGGCGTGCCGGCGGCGAGCGCGGCGGCGAAGCTCTTCTTCTTCTCGGCAACGGCGGGCGGCTCGGGTGCGGCGCCGTTCCAGCCGCGATAGCGCGACGTCGCATCGGTGGCGGCAAGGGTCGGACACAGCGCGACGCCCTTCTCCTTCATCAGCCGGAAGATTTCCGGCGTGCCGCCATTGCCGTGCTCGATCGTGCTCGCGCCGCCGAGGATGGCGCGGCGCATGCCTTCGGGGGTGCTGGCATGCACCGCCACGGGTCGGCCGGCGGCGCGCGCCGCCTCGACCACGGCGGCGATCTCGGCTTCGGAATAGGTCGGCCGGCTGTCCTCGCCCGGCCGCCAGCGATAATCACCGTAGAGCTTCACGACCTCCGCGCCGGCGCCAATCTGGCGGCGGGCCGCGGCCACCAGCGCGTCGCCGTCTGCTTCCTCGGCCCCTTGCGCGGCAAGCAGCGGGTCGCCCGATTTGGGGCCGTAGCTGCCGCTGGCGACGAGGGCGCGGGTCGCCACCAGCATGCGCGGACCCGGGACGATGCCCTGCTCGATCGCCTGCTTGAGGCCGACATCGGCATAGCCGGCGCCTTCGGTGCCGAGATCGCGCACGGTGGTAAAGCCCGCCATCAGCGTGGCGCGGGCATGGTTGACGGCGCGGGCGGTGCGCAGCGCCGACGGCTCCTTCAGCACCTGATCGTCCCAGCTGGCTTCGTTATAGGGATGGAGAAAGAGGTGCGAATGGCCCTCGATCATGCCGGGCATCAGGGTGGTGCCGGGCAGATCGATCACGCGGACACCGGCCGGTGCGGCAAGATCCGGGCCGGCCGCCACGATCCGATCGCCGCGGACCAGCACCGCCCATCCTTCGTGCGCCCCCGGCGCAAGGCCGTCGAAGACGCGGGCGGGGCGAAGCAGCAAGACCGGTTCCGCCGCCGCCGCGTGGCCGGCGAAGAGGAAACAGGCGAGAAGCAGAGCTAGGAAGCGCATGGATAATCCCGTTCGGAGCGGTTACGCCGCATTGCAGCGCAGGATAAAGGGAGCCGGCCGTGGCGCACTATGAGCTCATTTCGGGCCTCGAAGTCGATGCCGAATTGAAGGCGTTCGTCGAACAGGAGGCGCTTCCCGGGACAGGCCTCGACGTTACGGAATTCTGGTCAGGCCTGTCGGCGCTGATCCGCGACCTGACTCCTGAGAACCGGCGCCTGCTCCGCTGCCGCGAGCAGTTCCAGGCACGGATCGACTCGCGCAACGAATCGCTCGGCGGCCGGGCGCCCTCCCCGGCTGATGAAGAGGAATTTCTGCGCGAGATCGGCTATCTCGTCGATCCGCCCCCGCCCTTCACCATCGGCACCGAGAATGTCGATCCGGAGGTGGCGACGATCGCCGGGCCGCAGCTGGTCGTGCCGATGAGCAATGCGCGCTACGCGCTGAACGCCGCCAATGCGCGGTGGGGAAGCCTCTACGATGCGCTCTACGGCACCGACGCGCTCGGCGACCCCCCGTCCGGCGGCGGCTATGACGATGCGCGGGGAGCACGGGTGATCGCGTGGGGCCGCGACCTTCTCGACCGCATCGCGCCGCTCGACCAGGGCAGCCACGCCGAGGTCTCCGACTATCGGATCGAGGCGAACCGGCTGGTTACCGATCGCGGCGGGCTCATCGATCCCACGTTGCTCGCCGGATGGCGCGACGATGCGATCCTGCTGCGCCATCACAATCTCCATCTGGAGATAAGGCTCGATCGATCGCACCCGATCGGACGCCGGGACAAGGCCGGCGTCGCCGACATCCTGATCGAAAGCGCGATCACCGCAATCATGGACTGCGAAGATTCGGTGGCTGCTGTCGATGCCGCCGAGAAAGTGGCTGTGTATCGGAACTGGCTCGGCCTGATGAAGGGCGAGCTTTCGGTTCGCTTCGCCAAAGGTGGCGAAGATATCGAACGTCGGCTCGAGGCGGATCGGGTCTATCAGGCGCCGGACGGCGCGACGCTGACGCGCAAGGGCCGCGCCTTGCTGTTCGTGCGCAACGTCGGGCATCTGATGGCCAATCCGATGCTGCGGCTTGCCGGCGAAGACGTGCAGGAAGGGTTGGCCGATGCCGTGTTCACCGCGCTCATCGCGCTGCACGACGTCAAGGGCCGCAGAGCAAACAGCGCCGGCGGTTCGATCTACATCGTCAAACCCAAGATGCACGGGCCCGAGGAAGCCGCTTTTGCCGACCGCCTGTTCGCGCGCACCGAGGATCTGCTCGGCCTCGCGCGATGCACGATCAAGGTCGGCGTGATGGACGAGGAGCGCCGGACCTCGGTCAATCTCGCCGCGGTGATCGGCGCTGTGCGCCACCGCATCGTGTTCATCAACACCGGCTTCCTTGACCGCACCGGGGACGAGATCCACACGTCGATGACGCTGGGGCCCATGGTCCGCAAGAGCGAGATGAAGTCCGCAGCGTGGCTCAAGGCCTATGAGGACAACAATGTCGACGTCGGCCTCGCCTGCGGCTTCCAGGGACGGGCGCAGATCGGCAAGGGCATGTGGGCGATCCCGGATCGGATGGCCGACATGCTCGCGCAGAAGGTCGCGCACCCGGAGGCGGGCGCCAGCACCGCCTGGGTGCCCTCCCCCACCGCGGCGACGCTGCACGCGCTCCATTACCATCAGATCGACGTCGCAGCGCGGCAGCAGGCGCTTGCCGGCCGCATCCCGGCGCCGCTCGCCGATATTCTCACCATCCCAGTCGCGACCGACCGCAATTGGTCCCCCGAGGCGGTACGGGAGGAACTGGACAACAATGTCCAGGGGATCCTCGGCTATGTCGTGCGCTGGATCGATCAGGGGATCGGCTGCTCCAAGGTTCCCGATGTCCACGATGTCGGCCTGATGGAGGATAGAGCGACCTGCCGCATCTCGAGCCAGCATGTCGCCAATTGGCTTCGTCACGGCATCGTCACCCGCGAGGAGGTCGAACAGGCGCTGCTGCGGATGGCGGCAATCGTCGACCGTCAGAATGCGGGCGACCCCGGCTATCGGCCAATGGCGAGCGATCCTGCCGCGAGCATCGCCTTTCGCGCAGCGCGGGCGCTGGTGCTGGAGGGAGAGGCGCAACCCTCCGGTTATACGGAGCCGGTCCTCCACGCCCACCGTCTGCGGCTGAAGGCGCAAGGCTGACGATCGCGACCAAGAGCAGGGAGGAAGAGGATGGACCGGAGCGCACAGAATAGCGGCACGATCGACGTTCGCGAAGCGCATCGCTTCGACGTCGCGGCGCTCGAACGCTGGATGGTGCGAGAGGTCGAAGGCTTTGCAGGGCCGCTTACGGTCGAGCAGTTCAAGGGCGGCCAGTCCAACCCGACCTACAAATTGCTGACGCCGGGGCGCGCTTACGTCCTTCGGCGCAAGCCGCCGGGCAAGCTGCTGCCGGGCGCGCATGCGGTGGACCGCGAATATCGGGTGATCCGCGCGCTCCACGCCGAAGGCTTCCCGGTCGCCCGCGCCTTTGCGCTCTGCACCGACGACAATGTGATCGGCACCGCATTCTACGTGATGGAGATGGTCGAAGGCCGGATCTTCTGGGAGGCGGATTTTCCGCAGGTCGGCGACTCCGACCGCCCGGCCTATTTCGACGCGATGAACGACACCATCGCGCGGCTCCACGTGATCGATCCGGAAGCGGCGGGCCTCGGCGACTATGGCAAGCCGGGCAATTATTTTGCCCGGCAGATCACGCGCTGGTCCGGCCAATATCTCGGCGACGTCGAAGCGGGCCGCGTGCCGGCGATGGACCGCCTGGTCGACTGGCTGCCCGCCAACATTCCGCCAGGCGAGGACGAGACGCGGATCATCCACGGCGATTTCCGCTGCGACAACATGATCTTCCATCCGACCGAGCCGCGCGTGGTCGCGGTGCTCGACTGGGAGTTGTCGACGCTCGGCCACCCGCTTGCCGATTTCAGCTACCATCTCATGATCTACCGGATGCCGGCAGGGATCACGACCGGGCTGGCGGGCCTCGATCTCGCCGCGCGCAACATCCCGTCCGAAGCCGATTATGTCGCATCCTATTGCCGCCGCACCGGCCGAGACGGCATCCCCAATCTCGATTTCTACGTCGCCTTCAACCTGTTCCGGCTGTCCGCGATCGTTCACGGAATCAAGGGCCGGATCGTCCGCGGCACCGCCGCCTCCGCCCATGCCGACAAGATGGCGGCAGGCCTCGAGCCGCTGGCGGAGCTGGCCTGGGCGCAGGCGGTGAAAGCCGGCGCCTGATAAGCGGGCACGCCGGCTTTCCGGGTCGCGGTACGCCTTCCGCACTAGCGCATGAAGGAGAGGGCTTCGACAGCTCAGCCCGAACGGGTGATCGGTGGGAAATCTTGGGAATATGGCGGACCGACGGGCGAAGGTTTGGAAGCTTCCGAGCCTCTCCCCGTACCAGGATCCCATACCTCCCACCGTTCGGGCTGAGCCTGTCGAAGCCCCCTCCCTGCCTTATTCTCGACGCGTTCAGCCGGAACGGTTCACGAGCTTACGGCCTCACTTCACCGGAAACCCACGCTTGCGCATCAGCGCCTTGACGTCGGGATCGCGGCCGCGGAAGGCGCGATAGGCCTCGGCCCGATCGGTCTCGTTGCCGGTCGACAGCAACGTCGTCCGGAACCGGTCCGCCGTCGCCTTGTCGAACGGATTCCCGGCTTCCTCGAACGCCGCCCAGGTGTCGGCGTCCATCGTTTCCGACCAGAGGTAGGAATAATAGCCGGCCGAGTAAGCGTCGGACGAGAACAGGTGATTGAATTGCGGCAACCGGTGCCGCATCACGATTTCCCGCGGCATGCCGATCTTCGCCAGCGCGTCGCGCTCGAATGTGTCGGCGTCGACGATTCCGACCGGATCCATGTGCAGCATCATGTCGACGATCGCCGAGGACAGATACTCCACGGTCGCGAAGCCCTGGTTGAAGGTCGAGGCCTTCTCGATCTTGTCGATCAGCGGCGCCGGCATCGGCTGACCCGTCTTGTAATGCTTGGCGAACCGGCTGAGCACCGGCTGGGTGAGCAGCCAATTCTCGTTCACCTGGCTCGGATATTCGACGAAGTCGCGCGGCGTCCCACCGAAGCTCGGATAGTAGACGTCGGACAGGAAATAATGGATGGCGTGGCCGAATTCGTGGAACAGCGTCTCGGCATCGTCGAGGCTGATCAGCACCGGCTCGCCCGGTGCCGGCTTGACGAAATTGTTGTTGTTGGAGCCGAGCACGATCTTGTCGCCGAGCAGGCCCGCGCGGCTGCGATAGGTCGTCGCCCAGGCGCCCGAGCGCTTGCCGGTGCGGGCATAATCGTCCCGGTAGAAGACGCCGACCTGATGGCCGTCGCGGCGATCGGTGACGCTGTACACCCGGATGTCCGGATTCCACACCGGGACGGTGCCGGTGATCTCCTTGAAATCCAGCCCGTACAGCTCGCCGGCCGCCCAATAGGAGGCTTCGATGATGTTGTTCAGTTCGAAATAGGGCTTCACCTCTTCCTGCGAAAGGTTGTAGCGCTGCTTGCGAACCTTCTCCTGATAGTAGCGATAATCCCAAGGCTCGATGACCAGCTTGGGATCGGTCTTGCGGGCGAGCGCCTGCTGGTCCGCAACCTCTTCCTTGACCCGTGCGACCGCCGCCGGCCACACCCCCATCATCAGCTCCATCGCGCGCGCCGGAGTCTTGGCCATCGTGTCCTGCATGCGCGCCTCGGCATGGCTGGCGAAGCCGAGCAGCTTGGCGCGGTCGGCGCGCAGCTTGACGATCTCGGCAATCGTCTGGTTGGTGTCGTTGGCGCCGCCGTTGTCGCCGCGATTGACGAAGGCCCGCCACACTTTTTCGCGCAAGGCGCGATTGTCCGCAAAGGTCAGCACCGGATCGACGGCGGAGCGCGTGTTGACGATCGCGAAGCTGCCCGCGGGGAGGCCACGCTCCTTGGCGGCGGACGCAGCGGCGGCCTTGATGTCGGCGGGCACGCCCTTCAGTTCGGCGTCGGTGGTGACGATGTGGGTGCTCTCGTCGGCCAGCACCTTCTCGCTGAAGGTCGCGAATTTCTCCGCAAGCTGGGAATTGTAAGTGGACAGCTGCTGCTTCTGCTCGGCCGAGAGATTTGCCCCGCGGCGAACGAAGCTTTCGTAGAGACGGGTGACGAGCCGCTGCTGCTTGGCGTCGAGACCGGCGCTCTCCCGTGCCTCGTAGACAGCCTTGATGCGCTGGAACAGCTTGGGATCGAGAGTGATTTCGTCGGAGGCAGCCGAGAGCTTCGGCGACCATTCCTTGTCCAGCGCCTGATAAGCGGGCGTCGCCATGTTGCTGGTCATCACTCCGAACATGGACAGCACGCGGTCGAGCCGCTGGCCGACCTTTTCGAGCGCTTCGACGGTGTTGGCGAAGGTCGGCGCGGCGGGATCGTTGACGATCGCCTGCACTTCGCGGCGCTGCTCGTCGATGCCGAACTGGATCGCTTCCGGAAAGAGCTCCGGCTTGACCTGATCCCAGGGGGGCACGCCGTCATAGGGGCCGGTCCAGTCGGCGAGCAGGATGTTGTTCGGAACGGTCACGGGTGCTTCCACGGGGGCTGCGGCCGGTTCGGCGGCTGCGGATTGAACGGGAACGGTGTCGGCCGTGCTGGCGCAGGCCGCGAGCGACAGGGCGGCGGCCGAGGCAAGAAGGAATGCCTTCAACTTGGATCTCCGGTGAACGGCCCCGAACGTGTCCGGGGGCTAGTGCTGCCGGTCATAGTGGAAGAGCGCTGAACCGCAAGCAACGTGCCGTTCTTGCTCGATTATCTCCCCCGTCTCACCCGCAGCCGGCGCGCCGAAGCCGTTCCACCAGCCGCTCGCGGGCGGCGAGAATATCGGCCTGGCGCGCGATCAGGATGTCGCGGGCGAGAAAGTGGCCGGTGATGCGAAGGCCGGCGAAGATGTCTTCCCAATGTGCCGCGCCGCCCTCGATCAGGAACGCCGGAAGCGCGAACAGGCGGTCGCGGTAGCCGGCGCCGGCGGTTTCGCTGACCGCGCGTCCGCTGCGCGGGCTGACGAAGGTGAGATCGGCCTGCGTGCCCGTCGCGGCGCATTCGGAGAGATCGAGGCCGAAGCCGAGTTCGGCGAGGAGCAGCAATTCGTAACGAACCAGAGCGGCCGCCCAGATCCGCGCCGCCGGCGCCGCCTCGATCGCGCCGAGCACGCCATCGAGGGCCTCGTACAAGCGGGGATAAGGCTGCCCCTCCGGCAGCGCCGAAGCGCTGAGCGCCGTCACCCAGTCGATCGCGGCGGCGGCGAGCGGTTCCGACAGCAAGGCGCCGCGGCTCGCCACCATCTCCAGGCTGAGATGCGGCAGCTGGTCTTCGGTCCGCGCACGATATTCGGCCGCGACGAGATTGCCCGGCACCAGGATCGGCCGCAGCGTTCGCGACTTGCCGCCCCGGACATAGCCGGCCTGGATGCCGTCGCGCGGGGTCAAGGCGCGCACGATCGCGGCATGTTCGCCGTGCGGGCGCACTGCGCAGATGATCGCCTGTGTCTCGAGCCGCATCGCGGCAGGATTAGCGCCGGACCGCCCTGCGCAAAAGCGAAGAGCGCAGCACGCGTTTTGCGGAGGCGACGAAAGCGTCGAACCCGGCCAGCGCCGTGCCGATCATCAAATTGGCCGGCGTCGGCCGGAGCAGCAGCAGGTCCAGGCAGGCGACCTCGCCGGTCGAGAACAATTTCTTGTGCTGCCCCTCGCCCTCGGTGAAATCGAACAGGCGGAAGCGCCCTTCCTCCATCAGCTGCCGCATCGCCTCGAACTGGAGCACGGTGCCCGGGGACAGATCGGCATGGTCCGGATCGTAGCCGAGATAGGCGTAGATCAGGGTGGTGCCTTCGGCCGGGGCATAGAGATAGGCGATCGGCTGCCCGTCGAGATGGAGAATCCACCCGCGCACCTGATCGCGGGCGGCCAGCCCCTTCATCTCGGCCAAAGCGGACGGTCCGTCGGGCAGCCCGGCGTCCAGCAACCGTTCCTGATAGCTGCGTTCCGACACAAGCCGCGCCGCGCGGTGGAACTCCGCCATCTCTTCCGGACGGCGATAGGCGCGTAAATCGAGCGTGCCGCCGGAGCGCTCGACCAGTTTGCGCAGCTTGCGGCGGAGGGTGGAGCGGCTCTTGGCCGAGATTCCTGCCAGATAGGCGTCGAAACCGACGTCGAGGGCGGCGTAGAAGCGCTTGTAGCGTTGCCGGATGAAGGGGCGAAAGTTGCGGTAACGCGCCAGCATCTCGTCGCAACAGGCTTCGGGCAGCGACAGGATCAGGTGACCGTCGCCCGGCTCGGCCGGCAGCGTCGGCAGCTCGCCGCGGCGGGCCTGATCGAGGGACAGCGGGATCCGGTTCAGTCGGCGTCGCACGCGCCAGAGCGTACGCGCTCCGATGCGGAACGGCAGCGTGACGCTCGCACTCACAGGCTTCGCTCGTAGACGAGATTGGCAAGAAGCTGCTGCGCCATCCGCCGGGCGGTGCGGAGCCGGTCCGCCGGCAGCGGTCGTGCCGGAACGTCCAGCGGCAGATCGTCCAGATCCGCGAAATGCACGGTCGGGAAGCGATCCCGATGATCTGCAAGAAAGGCGCAGAGCCTTTCGAACCGCCGCGCCAGCATGCGGTTGGGCCTCTGCCCGTCCCGGCTGGCGAATTCGAAGCTGTGGCTTACGAGGGTTGCGATGGGGTGCGCCTCGGCCTCGGCGTGCAGCAACGCGGCCTCCATCTCCTCCATCGAGACGGCGCACAGCTGGAGGTGGCGGAGCCGGCCGCTGCGATCCTCGATCTGGGAGACCGGCACTTCGATGATACCGTCCACTCGGACCGGCGCGATCTGCGCCGGCGGCAGCGGCAAGGCGCTCGGCCAGGGATGGTGCGAGCCGTTGTGGCTGCTGTCGAAGCGAAGGCCCGCGGCAGCGAGCGCCTTGAGGGTCCGCGAATCGGCGGCATAGCTCCCCGATCGGAACGCGATCGGTGGCGGCGCGCCGGCTTCGATCAGGAGCCTGCACGCCGCCGCGATCAGGTCGCGCTGCCCGGTCTCGTCGAAGCAGGTCAGCTCGAAGTCCGCGCCCTGTTCAACTCCGTCGGCAACGCTCCGCCAGCAGGGGTGGAGATGCAGTTGCACCTCCTGCCCCGAAGCGCGGATCGGCGCGATCATCCGCTCGATCGGGGCGAGGCCATAATGTTCGGCGGGCATCGGATCGACGAAGAAGCAGGCCTTCAGCCCATGCGCACGCAAGATCTCGAGCTGCCACGAAATCCCGACCCCGGCGGGATCGAACGATGACTCGAGATTCTCCTGCCACGACGCGCCGCGCGCATAAGGGCCCCAGGTGAGCTCGGTATCGACGGTGAGGAGGACACGCATCCTCCGGGCTTAACCGCCGGAATGAAAATAATCGTAAATGGCCTGGGCCGTCCCTTTCGAAATGCCCGGCGCCTTTTCCAGATCCTCGAGCGCCGCGCCCTTCACGGCCTTGGCGGTGCCGAAGTGCATCAGCAGCGCCCGCTTGCGACCGGGGCCGATGCCGGGCACGTCGTCCAGCGGCGATGCCGCCATGCTCTTGGCCCGCTTCTGACGATGCGCCCCGATCGCGAAGCGATGCGCCTCATCGCGAAGCCGCTGCAGATAGAAGAGCACCGGCGAATTGACCGGCAGCGTGAGCTCGCGGCCGCCGGGCAGGTGCATCACCTCGCGCCCGGCATTGCGATCCGGCCCCTTGGAGATGCCGACCACCGGCACGTCATGGATGCCGGCGCACTCGAGCGTCTCCAGCACCGCATTGAGCTGGCCCTTGCCGCCGTCGATCAGCAGCAGATCCGGCCAGTCGCCGCGGCTGCGGTCCGGATCTTCCTTCTCGAGCCGGGCGAACCGGCGGCCGAGCACTTCCCGCATCATGGCGAAATCGTCGCCCGGAACGGTCTCCTCGCGCTTGATGTTGAACTTGCGATACTGGTTCTTGAGGAAGCCTTCCGGCCCGGCGACGATCATCGCGCCGACGGCATTGGTGCCCATGACGTGGCTGTTGTCGTAGACTTCGATCCGCTTCGGCGGCTCGGGCATCTCGAACATCTCCGCGATCGCGCGGAGATTGCGCACCTGCGTCGAGCTTTCCGCCAGGTGCCGATCGAGCTCCTCCTCGGCATTGCGCTTGGCCTGGCGCATCATCTTGGCCTGGTCGCCGCGCTTCGGCTCCTTGAGCGTCACCTTGCGCTCGGCGCGCTCGGACAGAGCCTCGGCGAGCAAAGCCTCTTCGGCGAGCGGCCGGTCGACGAGGATCAGCTTCGGCGGCGGCAGTTCCTCGTAGAACTGCATAAGGAAGGCGGTCAGCACCTCTTCTTCCGGGACGTCGGCGGTGTGCGCCGGGAAGAAGCTACGATGGCCCCAATTGTTGCCGCCGCGGATGAAGAAAGCCTGGATCGAGATCGTCCCGCCCTTTGCCGCCAGCGCGAAGATGTCGGCGTCGCCCATCCCCTCCGCGGCAATGGTCTGCGTCCCCTGGATGAAGGTCAGCGCGCGCAGCCGGTCGCGGAACACCGCGGCAAGTTCGAAATCCATCGCTTCCGCCGCCTGCTGCATCGACGCCGCCAGCCGTTGCTGGACCCGCGTCGACTTGCCGCCGAGATAATCCTTCGCGTCCTGGACGAGCTCGGCATAGCCCTCCTCGCTGATCCGGCCGACGCAGGGCGCCGAGCAGCGCTTGATCTGGTAGAGCAGGCACGGCCGGTCGCGGGTGGCGAGAAAGGTGTCGGTGCAGCTGCGCAACAGGAACAGCTTTTGCAGCGCGTTAAGGGTCCTCGTCACCGACCCGGCGCTCGCGAAGGGCCCGTAATACTGCCCTTTGAAGCGGCGTGCGCCGCGGTGCTTGCGAACCTGCGGGAATTCATGATCCTCGCGAAGCAGGATGAACGGGAAGCTTTTGTCGTCGCGCAGCAGCACGTTGTAGGGCGGTCGATAGCGCTTGATCAGCTGCGCCTCGAGCAGCAACGCCTCCGCCTCCGTGTTGGTGGTGACGATCTGCATCGATCTTGTCTGCGCGACCATCCGCTGCAGCCGCTTGGTAAGGCGCGAGACCTGGGTGTAATTGGTGACGCGATTTTTTAGCGCCCTCGCCTTGCCGACGTAGAGCACCTCGCCCTTGGCATCGAGCATCCGATAGACGCCCGGTCGGACCGGCAGCGTCTTCACCACGGATCGGATCGCGGCACACCCCTTCTCGATGTCCGGCTGATCCGAGCCGCGAACGGTGTAGGCGGATTTTTCTTCGTTGAAGCGATCGTTGGGGCTGTCGGTCACGGCTGCGGATGTAGGTTGGATGGCTGGCGGAGGCCAGTGGGTTGGAGCCCTGGAACCACCAAATGTCCGTTCGAGCTGAGCGTGTCGAAGCCCTCCCTTACTCTAGCGCCGCAAGGGAAGGAGGGGGCTTCGACAGGCTCAGCCCGAACGGCTGAGTGTGTATCGTCTGCCGCCAGAAACACGAACGCCGCGGCGGTTTCCCGTCGCGGCGCGCGTAGACCGAAGCGATCGGCCTCAGTGGGTGGTGCCGAGCCCTGCAATGGTGCGGTCAACGACGGCGCGGTCCGTCGCCGGATCCATTTCGGCTTGGATCAGTCGCTCCGCGGCGGCGGCGGCAGCGCGGGCGGCCTTGGCGCGGATCTCGTCGACGGCGTGACGCTCGGCGGCAGCGATCTTGTCCTCGGCCATCCGCGCACGACGCTCGATCAGCGCATCGCTGTCGGCCTGGGCCTGCCGGACGATGGCATCGGCCTCGTGCCGGGCTCGCTCGACCACCGCGGCGGCTTCCGCCTCGGCGGAGGCTGCCTTGGCCTGATATTCGTTGCGCAGGGTCTCGGCCTCGGCTCGGAGCTGGGCGGCTTCGTCCAGCTGCTGGCGGATGCCCTCGATCTTGCGGTCGAGCGCCTTGCCGATCGCCGCCGGGACCTTCTTCCAGAGCAGGATCGCGATAACCAGGATCATCGCAAGGGCGACCCAGGCGGTCGCGTCCATGCCGAGCGCCTTCGGCTCGGCGTGGGGCGCCCCATGGCCTTCCGCGGCTGCGGTGGTCACGGCATCTTCGCCGGTTTGCGGCATCGCGCCATGCTCGCCTTTGGTCGACGCCTCGGCGAGGTTGTGCTCGACGGCGGCATCGCCGCTGGTGATCGGATGATTAGCCATTGGCGAGCGCCGCCTTCACTGCAGTGTCCGCCTGGTCGCGGCTGACGGTCTTGCCGGTAAGGCGGGCGACCATGTCCTGCGCGGCTTCGGCGGCGACGTTCTCGATATCGCCCATGGCTGCCTCGGTTGCGGCGCGGATCTGCGCTTCCGCGGCGGCAACCTTGGTTTCGGCCTGGGCGTCGGCAGCCTTGATCTTCTGCTCGGCCTCGCGGGCGGCAGAATCCTTGGCGGCTTGGGTGACCTTCAAGGCCTCGGCACGATTGGCTTCGGCCCGGGCGCGATTGGCTTCGTCGATCTCCTCGGCCGTGCGGCGTGCCGCCTCGGCAGCGGCGAGGTCGCCGGCAATCTGCTTGTCGCGTGCATCGACGGTCGCTTCGATCTTCGGGAGCATCCCCCGGCCGATGACCAGGTAGACGAGACCGAAGGTCAGCACGAGCCAGAAGAGCTGCGATGCGAAGATTTCGGAGATTTGATCGATCTGAGGCATGTCGTTCCCGCTTCCGCGCCCGCCCGACGCTCAGTGCGTACGGGCGGAGGCGGTGGTCTGGATCAGCGTGTTACGCGACGAAGAGCAGGATCATCGCAACGACGAACGCCAGCAGGCCGAGAAGCTCGGCGGCGGCGAAGCCGATGAAGAGACGGCCCTGCTGGCTGTCGGCCGCGGCCGGATTGCGCAGCGCGCTCTCGAGGAACGAGCCGAACACGTTGCCCACGCCGAGGGCGGCCATGCCGACGCCGATTGCAGCGAGACCGGCACCGAGCAGCTTTGCGGCTTCTGCGTCCATTTGAAAAACTCCTTTGTTGAAACGTTGAAAAGTGACTGAAGAAATCAGTGAAGATTGATCGCGTCGTTGAGATACAGCGACGTCAGCAGCGCGAACACGTAGGCCTGGATGGCGCAGACCAGCAGCTCGAGCAGGGTGATGCCGACCATCAGGATGAAGCTCGGCAGGCTGACCACCGGTGCGACCCACAGCGCTTCGGCGTTGAGGCCGTTGATGACGAAGCCGGCGAGCACCTTCATCAGGATGTGACCCGCGGTCATCGCCACGAACAGTCGCAGGGCGAGGCTGAACGGACGGACCAGGAAGCTCATCAGCTCGACGAGGAAGATCAGCGGTATCATCACCACCGGCGTGCCGTGCGGCACGAACAGCGAGAAGAAGTGCAGCTTGTGGCGCCAGAAACCGATCACGAGCACGATCGCGAACGACACGATGGCGAGAATGCCGGTGACGGTCAGGTGGCTGGTGACGGTGAAGGGGTGGATGCCGACGATGCCGGTCGGCAGCATGCCGATCAGATTCGCGACCAGGATGAACATGAACAGCGAGAAGACGTACGGCGTGTACTTGCGCCCCTCCGGCCCGATATTGGTGTCCATCATCGAGGTGATGAAACCGGTCACGCCTTCGACCGCGGCCTGCCAGCGGGTCGGCACCAGCTGTCGCTTCATGCCGCCGAGCATGAACAGCCACAGCGCCGCGACCGCGATGATCATCCAGAGCGCGCTGTTGGTGAACGCGATCTGGTGCCCGCCGATCGAGAAACCGTCGAAAATGGACTGCACCTCGAACTGGTGCATGGGGTCGATCTTGCCTGCTTCGGCCGCCACGTCTTCTTCCCGTCGATAATGCAAACGCCCGAAGATCAGTCCGGGCGCTTGCTTGAAATCCGAATGATGCTCCTGAAGCCGGCCGCCGTTCCGAGGAACATCAGCAGCAACAGGAATAACGGTGACGTGCCGAACCACTGGTCCAAGACCCAGCCGATCAACGCGCCGCCGCCCAAGCCCCCGAGCAGGTAGGACAAAACCCGGCTGCCAAGCTGCTCGTTGCGATCAGCCGGCTTCCGTTCGCTGCCCGTCCTGGCCGCCTCTTCCGCTTGCGCGCTCCTCAGCCGCTCGTCGAGCTTGGAGAAACGTGCATCCCGCGAAGGAGACGGGGGATCCTGTCGATGATCGTCTTCCGCCATGTCTTTCTTCCAAGTGCGTCCCTACGTCGGCAGGGCTGCAATGCGGGGTGCGAGGACATGCCGGCGAACGATCCCGCCAAGGCGCCGTCCCTTTAGGAAGCGCCCCGGATCAAGTCAACACGTGGAAAGATTTGGAGGATGCAGGAACGCTCCCCTTCCTGCAGTGGAAGGGGAGATCGGGCTCAGCCGCAATAGCTCGGCAACGGGATCGGAGCGCTGCCTTCGCGCTTCTTCCAGGCACCGTCGGTGCCGCGATAATATTGTCCCGGTCCGACCTTGGTGCGGAACAGCTCGCAGGCGGTCGTCGCGGCGACTTCCTCGATCTTGGCACCGCGCTTGGCGGCGAGATCGGTATAATAAGCGCGGCGCTTGATATTCACCGAATCGACCTGCGCCCGGATCGCGCCGGATGCGGAGCCGACCACGCCGAGATAGCCATCGGCCTGCTCACCGGCGTGGCCGCTGGCGCGGAGCTCGGCGGAGGCGTCGCCCTGGTACATGGCGAAAGCGGCCGTGGCGCCGCCCGTGATCGCGACGACCGCGACACCGGCGGCAATGATCAGCTTGAGACGGCGGTTCATGTCAGAAGACTCCCGGATTCTTGTCGATGAGATCGCGCACGTCCTGCTGCAGCCGCACGACGACCTCCTGCCTGATATTGATGTTGAGGTTGATCTCGATCGGCTTGTCGGGCGCACTCACCTGTACGCACCCCGCCGTCGAGAGCATCACCGGCACGAGAAAAAGCACCTTTCCCATCGCACCCTGCGTCGCAGCGCCACGCAGTCTCGTCAATATCGGGGGTGTCATCGCACAGTCTCGCTTTCCTTGGGCTGAACAATCGTGGCCTGTCCCGGCGGCGGCGACGCAGGCGACGCGGGCGCAGGATCGGCGGGCGGCAGCGCCGGCTGCTCGCGAAGCTTTTCGGGCAGGACCGACTGGATGAGGTTGCTGGGATCCTCGAACGACCGCGCCGTCGCCAGCAAGGCCCGGAACGGGCCCCGCACGGCGATATTGAACTCGAACGGGATCTTGGCGAGCTGATTCAGCGCCCGTCCGACGACCAGGCCGCTGATCCCGCCGGACGGGGCTGCGGTCAGCGCCGGATCGCGGGCGATGCCATCGAGTTCGATGCCGGCGATGAACTCGCCGTCGAGCGCGCCATCAAGATCGATCGTCAGCTTGGAATAGCGCATCGATTTCAGCGCATCGAAGGCGAGCTTGCCGTAGGTACCGAGATCCTTGTCGGTGAGCTCGCCGACATAGGACAGGGTACCGCCCTCCTGGCGGGCGACGAGATGGCCGCCGGCGATCCGTCCGCCGCGCTCGTCGAACAGCATCGGGATACTGCCGTCGAACGTACCGGTCGCGGAGAGGTTGGAGAATTCCATCTGGGCGATGAAGCGCGCCGCGTCGAGGCCGGTGACACGGAAGGTCAGCGCCTTCGTGGTCGGCTTGGCGAAATCCAGGATCGTTTCCTGCAACGCGAGCTCGCCGCCGGCATAGGGCCAGGTTCCCCCTTCGACCTTCACCCGGAGATCGGGAAGCAGCTGATAGCGGATGCGGCCATCGAGAACGTCGATACCGGCCTGGATCAGATCCGCCTCGGCAAGCTCGGCCGGCGCACTGACGAGGCCGAGCAGATCCGTGAAGTGCACCTGCGTGCGGAATCCTTCGACCGGCCCGAAGGCGGCCGCGAAATCGAGGTCGTCGGTGCCGAACGTGCCGGTGCTGCTGGTGCCCTTTTCGTCCCAGGCGATCTCGCCCTGCCCACGCACGACGCCGCGGACCAGCGCCACCACGCCGGTGGTCAGGCGGGTCAGCTGTTCGGGCTGATAGCTTTCGTCGAAGGTGATGCCGGGAACATCGAGGCTGGCGCGCCCCCGTCCGCTGCCGAGGTCGTGGACGATCCGGGTCTGCAGGATCCGCGTGCCGGTCTCCGGATCGTCGAGCCGGCCGGTCGCGACGATGCCGCCGTCTTTCAGTGACAGGTGAAAGTCGGGCGCGACCAGCGGATGGAAACGGGGTGGCTCGACCGAGTCCGAGACGCGCACGCGTCCGTCCATGTTGAGATCGTTGCCGGCCAACGACCAGCGCCCGGCTCCCTCGTCCAGCAGCAGCGGCACGGCGGCAAGCTTGCCCGACAGACCCTGGAATCGGCCCGCAACGCCGCGGCCGCCGATCGCGCCCGTGAACGCGGTGGCATCTAGCCGGTTGACCGCCCCGCCCCGGCCGAGCCTCACCGACAGGGTCGATGCGGTGAAGTCGCGCTGCGCGATGCCGAGACGAAGCCGCGCGGCCTGGATCGCGATCGGTGAGCTGCCGAGCTGCCCGACCAGGCGCGGCGCCCGGATCGTCGCTCCGCCCGCAATCGCGCCGTCGGCGCCGGACCAGATCAATGCGCGTCCCGTCGCGCAAAGCGGCAGCGTTGCGGGCGCAAGCCGCAATGTGCCGGTCGCGAGGGCCCGGAAGCGAACGGTGGTGCATCCTTCGTTGATCGCGAACCCGCCATGTCCATCCAGGCGTGCCGCGATCGGAACGACCAGGCCGGAGACACTGCCGCCGCTGAACCTCCCGTCCATGGTGGCGACCGTTTCGAGCCGCGTCATGCCATCGCGGCCGGCCTGGAAGCGCACCGGCGCAAGCGCCAGGCGGGCGCCGTTCGCGATCATCGGCGCAATCCGGCCTTCGCCGCTGATCGGTCCGCCGAGCTCCTGCTGACGCAGGGAAAGCGAGGTCGTCGGAAAGCCGCCCCCTGCGAGCGCAAGCATCCCGTCGACCCGCGACAGGTTGGTCGGCCAGACATAAGTGATGCCCTGGCCGCCATGCAGCGTCAGCCGCGCGCCGCTCCGGCTGACCGCCGCCAACCGATCGATCCGGATGCCGCCCCCGCTAGCGCCTCCGGTGAGCCGAACCATCGCGGTCGCGTCGAACGATCGGCCCGCATTCCGGACGGCTGCCGCAAGCGCCTCCCCGATCGCCTCTGCGGGGGTTCCGCCGGCGGCAGCCAGCTGTCGGGCCGCGTCGTCGGCAATTGCGGCAGCCGAGACCCCGCGCGCGCCGACACTGGCCTTGAGCGACATTGCTCCGCTGTCGAGTGAGACCGAATAGCGGCCGTCGAGCCGGCTTCGACCGGCGCTGACCTTGGCCGAACGCAAAGAGCGCGCGGCGAGAGCGATCCCGCCGGAGGTCGTCGCGGCGTTGCCCTCGAATCCGATCTTGCCTGAAAACGCACCGAGCGCGTCGGCGCCGCGGGTGGCGGCGTCCGCGGTCATGCCAGCTTTGCCGCGCCATCCATCGAGCGCTTCGGTCAAGGTGGCGTCCAGCGCCAGGTTGGGATTGTCGATGCGCAGGTCGCCGCAGCCGATGCTGGTCGCGCGCAGCGGGCCGGCGAAATGCGGCCGGGCATCGTCGATCGCGATCTGCCAGAAAGCGCGCGGTGCCGCGAGGCGGCAAGTGCCGATGCGCACCCCTTGCGATGCGGCGGCGAGTTTGCCGCGAAAGCCGTCGGCAAGATTGCCTTTCCCCTCGAGCCCGAGCCCGATCCGCCCCCAGGGCGTGTCCAGCCGCAGCGAGGCATCGGCGACGTCCACCGCCTGATCCGGGAAGCGGAAAGGCGCCCCGGATGGCGGCGGCAGCAACTTGTCGATCTGGCCGAAGCTGACGCGCCCGTCGATCACCCTGCCCCGAAGCCGGACTCCGCGTGCGGTGACGAGCGCGATCCGCGGTCGCCGGAATCCCCAGCTCAGACGGAGCTCGACCGAGCGCGCAACCAGATCCGGATTGCGGGGATCGCCGATCACGAGATTGGCCAGCTGCTGACGGCCGAATTCGATCCGCTCGACATCGTAGCTCGCCTGAACGCCTCGGCGGGCGAGTTCGCGATCCAGATAATCCTGCGCGATGCGCATCCGCGATGCCCATAGCAAGGCGAGCACGCCGACCAGGACGAGCAGGACCGACGGCAGAACGAGCCTCTTGCCGCGGCTTCTCCGCACCACTTCGACAGGCTCTTCGTCCACGCCTCTGCCTTAGGCTCCCGTTCGCACTCGCAAGAGAAGAGCTTCCTGCCCGACAGCCATCTTTTGCTCAACTACCCTCAGCTCGGTTCGTTCCGGAACCGTCACTTTCCGCCTTCCAATGAGAGCCGCGCCCGGCTGAACCTGCGCTGATCGATCATGATCGACCTATCAACATCAACAACCCTTGAATGGCCGTCCGCGAGCGCTCAAGATGGCCCGAAGGGGGTGGCTCTGCCGTGACGACGCAGCCTGATTGCCGTGCCGATCGCGAGTTGCCGGCGGCGACGGATCGCAGCGACAGGTCGCCCGCGAGCGACCGTCTGGAAACGATCGACTGTCTTCGTGGCGTCGCGGCCTTGGCCGTCTGCTGCTACCATCTCACCCGATCGAACCTGATGACCTTCGATGTGCCGGCGTTGCGATGGCTGTTCGGCTGGGGCGCGGCGGGGGTCGACATCTTCTTCGTCATTTCCGGCTTCATCATCCCCTACACGATGATGTGCAGCGCCTATCGAGTCTCCCATTTCGGTGCCTTCTTCGGACGTCGGTTGATTCGGCTGGCGCCGCCTTCGTGGATCCAGATCGCCTCGATGCTGGCGCTGTTCCTGGCGATAAGCGCAACGGCGGGCAGCGGCCCGGCCTGGATGGGGGCCATGAGCGCGAGCCGGATCCTCCACAACCTCGCCTACACCGTGGACTTCACCCGGGAGACGTGGATCAACCCCGTCTTCTGGACGCTGGCGGTGGAATTCCAATTCTATCTTCTGGTCGGGCTGGCGTTCCCGTTCGTCTTCGCGGGCAAGCGTGCGTTCGTGGTGACCTGCGTGATGCTCATCCTGCTTCGCCACGTTCCCGTTGTCGGCGACCTCCCCTTTCTCAAACATGCCACCCTGTTCCTGATCGGCGGGGCCGCCCTGCTGCATCGGCAGAGCGTACTCACGATACGGGAATATCTTATTCTGGTGGCGATCCTCACCTTGGTCACGGCGATCAGGCCCGGCGCGGTGCAGGCCGGCTTCGGCTGCGCAACCGCGCTCGTGATTTCCTTCATGACCGTACGCAGCCGGATCGGCGTCTTTCTCGGAAACATCTCCTATTCACTCTACCTTACCCATTCGCTTACCGCCGGTCTCACCGCGACGGTGCTGACCCGGGTGATCGCGCCGACCACGGCTGGGCCCAAGATGATCATCATCGCAGCCGCACTGGCCTTGGTGATCATCTCCTCATGGCTCTTCTACCGGATCGTCGAACGCCCGTTCATCGAACTGGCAAAACGGACCTTCCCGCGCCCCGCCGAACGGCCCCGCCGCAGCGTCGAGCTCGCCTTCTGACGCGGTCCGCGTCTCGATCGGCCAAGCCGTCCCCGGCTCCGGCCGCGCCCGACGACTATCCGGACGCCAGCGGCCATCGCGCGCGGCTTCGCAAGCGGCTGCTGGAGGGCGGGCCGGACGCATTGCTCGATCACGAGATCATCGAATTCCTGCTCGGCCTGTTCATCCTCCGCCGCGACACCAAACCGATCGCGCGCAAGCTGATCGAGGATTTCGGCGGCTTCGGCGCGCTTCTGTCCGCCGATGCCGACGCGATCAAGCGCACCGCCGATCTCAGCGAAAGCGCCGCCGGCGCGATCAAGATCGTACAGGCGGCGACGCTCCGCCTGCTCCAGTCGCGCTTCAAGGATGCGCCCGTGCTCGGCAGCTGGCAGGCGCTGCTCGATTATCTGCGCGCAGACATGGCGTTCAACCCGGTCGAGCGGGTGCGGGTGCTCTACCTCAACGCGAAGAACATGCTGATCCGAAACGTCGCGATGTCGGAAGGCTCCGTCGACGAAGCGGCAGTGTACGTTCGGGAGGTGATCCGGCTGGCGCTGGAATATCACGCCACCGCGATGATCCTGGTCCACAACCATCCGAGCGGGGATCCCTCGCCAAGCCAGCAGGACATCCGCCTGACCCGAGAGATCATCGATGCCGGCCGTCCCCTGCGCATCGCCGTGCACGATCATGTCATCATCGGATCCAGGGGCCATGCCAGCCTGCGGGCGATGGGCCTGATCTGAGCCTGGCCCGCGGCTGACGGGCAAAAAGAAAGGGCGGCCATGGCCGCCCTTTCCCTCGCGTCGCTTCGCCGTCGTTAGCCCCGCGGCGAAGGAACTCGTCAGCGGCGGCTACGGCCGCGCTGGATGCAGCTGTCCTGAACCGTGCGCGAGCAGGTCGGATAGTCGCGCGCCGCGGTCGACGCCGTGCTGCCCATGCCGGTGCCGGTCTGGCCGCTATTGCCCATCGAGCCCGAATTGCCCATCGCGCCGCTGCCGCTGGTGCCGGTCGTACCGGAGGTGCCCATCGAGCCGGTCGTGTCCATCGAGCCGGTCGAGCCGGTCGTACCCATGCTGCCCGTCGACCCGGTGGTGCCGGTCTGGGCATCGAGCGTGGACGTGCCGCTGCCCTGGGTCGTCATCGTGCCATGGTTCATGCCCTGATGATCGGTGGTCGTACCCTGGGTGCCGACCGAAGTATTGGGATCGGCGGCCTGATCGACGGCCGGGTCGGCCGAGGTCGTGCTGTTGGCAGTCGCGCTCTGGCTGGTGGAATTGTTGGTCGTGCTCATCGTCTGGGCGAGGGCCGGAACGGCCATCAGCATGGCACCGCCAAGCAGAATCGATTTCAACATGGTGCTTCTCCTCTGGTCTTTGTCTCGTTGTTCGCGACCGGGATTGCGCATTGGCCGCGATTGACAAGGCAAGAACGACAGGATGGGGCGCGCGTTCCGACTCTTGATTCCGGTGACGCATCGGTTTTGGTGGAAAGAGTGCGGTCTCGTTGAAGCTTCGGCCTGCACTTGCTAAGCGCGCGGCCTGCCAACCAAGACAGGACAAGCGCATGATCCCCCGCTACTCGCGGCCGCAGATGACGAGCATCTGGGCACCCGAAACCCGGTTTCGAATCTGGTTCGAGATCGAGGCCCATGCGCTCGACGCCATGGCCGAGCTCGGGATCGTACCCAAAAGCGCGGCCGAAGCCGTGTGGGCGAAAGGCGCGTTCGAAGTCGAGCGGATCGATGCGATCGAGGCCGAGGTGAAGCACGACGTCATCGCGTTTCTGACCAACGTCGCCGAACATGTCGGCCCGGAGGCACGCTTTCTGCACCAGGGCATGACGAGCTCGGACGTCCTCGACACCTGTCTCGCCGTTCAGCTCGCGCGCGCGTCGGACCTGCTGATCGAAGATCTCGATCGCTTGCTGGAAGTGATCAAGCGCCGTGCGTTCGAGCACAAACTGACTCCGACGATCGGCCGCAGCCACGGTATCCATGCCGAGCCGGTGACCTTCGGACTGAAGCTCGCTTTCGCTTATGCCGAGTTCGATCGCTGCCGTTCCCGCCTGATCGCCGCGCGCGAGGAGATCGCGACCTGCGCGATCTCGGGCGCAGTCGGCACCTTCGCCAATGTGGATCCGCGCGTCGAGGCGCATGTCGCGGAGAAAATGGGCCTGACCATCGAACCCATTTCCACCCAGGTCATCCCACGCGATCGGCATGCGATGTTCTTCGCGACGCTGGGCGTGATCGCCTCGTCGATCGAGCGCCTGGCGACGGAGGTCCGCCACCTCCAGCGCACCGAAGTGCTCGAGGCGGAGGAATATTTCTCGCCCGGCCAGAAGGGCTCGTCGGCGATGCCGCACAAGCGCAACCCGGTGCTCACCGAGAATCTGACCGGCCTTGCCCGGATGGTGCGCGGCTACGTCACGCCGGCGCTCGAGAACGTGGCGCTGTGGCACGAGCGCGACATCAGCCACTCCTCGGTCGAGCGCTATATCGGCCCCGATGCGACCGTGACTCTCGATTTCGCGCTGGCGCGGCTGACCGGCGTGATCGACAAGCTCGTCATCTATCCGGAGCGGATGCAGAAGAATCTCGATCGGATGGGCGGCCTCGTCCATTCCCAGCGCGTTCTTCTCGCCCTCACCCAGGCCGGTGCCAGCCGCGAGGATTCCTATCGCCTCGTCCAGCGCAACGCGATGAAGGTGTGGGAATCGGACGGTGCCTTGTCCCTGCTCGAACTGCTCAAGGCCGATCCGGAAGTGTCGGCGCTGCTGACTCCCGAGCAGATCGAGGAGCGGTTCGACCTCGGCTATCATCTGAAGCACGTCGACACGATCTTCGGACGGGTGTTCGGCGCGGCCGCCTGACCGGCAATTTTCGGGCGATCGGGCCCGCGCCGCCTTCAAACCGGCGCGGGCCGCGCTATTTCGGATCCTCAACGAAGGAGACCCAGCAATGGCCGATCTGTCGCAGTTCACGATCACCCGGCGCTGGCCGGCCGAGCATCCGGATCGGCTGCAGCTCTACTCGCTGAACACGCCCAACGGGGTGAAGGCGTCGATCATGCTCGAGGAAATTGGGCTGCCCTACGAGCCGCACCTGATCGACATCGGCAAGAACGAGACCTGGACTCCCGAATATCTGTCGCTCAACCCCAACGGCAAGATCCCGGCGATCATCGATCCCGACGGGCCCGGCGGCCAACCGATCGCTCTGTTCGAATCCGGCGCGATCCTGCTCTACCTCGCCGACAAGACCGGTCAGCTCATCTCGGCCGATCCGGTGCGGCGCTGGGAGACGATCCAGTGGGTGTTCTTCCAAATGGCGGCGATCGGGCCGATGTTCGGCCAGCTCGGCTATTTCAACCGCTTCGCCGGCCGCGAGATCGAGGACAAGCGGCCGCTGCAGCGTTACGTCGCCGAATCGAAGCGCCTGCTCGGCGTGCTCGAGGAAAGGCTCGAGGGGCGCGCGTGGATCATGGACGATTATTCGATCGCCGACGTCGCGACGCTCGGCTGGGTCCGCAACCTCGTCACCTTCTACGAGGCGCGCGATCTGGTGGAGTTCGATCGTTTGAACGCCGTTCCGGCCTGGCTGGAACGAGGCCTGGCACGCCCGGCGGTGCAACGCGGCCTCGAAATCCCGAAACGCGTCTGAACAGGATCCTCCCCGAGCACGCTCGGGGAGAACTTCCCTACCCTTCCCAGAGACCCTTCAGCTTCCCGAAGAAGCTCTTGCTCTCCGGGCATTCGTCGCCGGTCTCGGTCTTGCGGAATTCCTCCAGCAATTCCTTCTGGCGGGCGGTGAGCTTGGTCGGGGTCTCGACTTCGACCTGGACGACCATGTCGCCATGGCCACGCCCGGACAGAATCGGCATGCCGGCGCCGCGGATGCGGAGCTGCTTGCCGGACTGAATGCCAGCGGGAATTTTGACGTCGTGCTTGGAGCGATCGAGCCCCGGTATCTCGATCGTGCCGCCGAGCGCGGCAGCGGTGAAGCTGACCGGGCAGCGCGCGAACAGGGTCGTGCCTTCGCGCTGGAAGACGCTGTGGCGCGCCATGTGCACGAAAATGTAGAGATCGCCGTTGGGGCCGCCGCGAACGCCCGCCTCGCCTTCGCCCGACAGACGGATCCTCGTGCCTTCGTCGACCCCGGCCGGGATCCGCACTTCTAGGCTGCGGCGTTTCTCCGCACGGCCCTCGCCCCGGCAGCGATCGCACGGATCGGCGATGATCTCGCCGACTCCGCGGCAGGTCGGGCAGGTGCGCTCGACCACGAAGAAGCCTTGCTGGGCGCGCACCTGGCCGCGGCCGTGACACATCGTGCAGGTCCGCGCATTGGTGCCTGCCTTCGCGCCGGTGCCCTCGCACGGTTCGCATTTCACGCTGGTGTCGATCTGAAGCTCGACCTGCTTGCCGTGATAGGCATCTTCCAGGCTGATCTCGAGATCGTAGCGCAGGTCCGATCCGCGCAGCACGTTGGTGCGGCGATCGGCCTGTCCATTCATGAACTCGCCGAAGATGTTCTCGAAGATATCCGAGAAGGAGCCGAAATCCTGGGCTCCGCCACCGCCCTGGCCGCCATTGCGGAAGGCCGCGTGGCCGAACCGGTCATAGGCGGCTCGCTTCTGCGGATCCTTCAGGCAATCATAGGCTTCGCTGACCGACTTGAAGCGCGCTTCGCTGTCCTTGCAGCCCGGATTGCGATCCGGGTGGCATTCCATCGCGATGCGGCGGTAGGCGGACTTGATCGTCTTGTCGTCGGCGGTGCGCTCGACCTGGAGCAGCTCGTAATAATCGGTCTCAGTCATGACGATGTTCCGCAAGGCGAGCCGTCATGCCCGCACGCGGCGGGGGCCCGGGAAGGATGGACTCGCCCATCCCTCCCGAGATGCCGGCCTCTGCCGGCATGACGGCCCTGCTCACGTTGTTAGCCCTTGTTCTCGTCGTCGACTTCCGAGAATTCGGCATCGACGACTTCCTCGTCGCCGCCCGCCTGCGCGCCCTGCGCGGCGCCGGCATCGGCACCACCGGCGGCACCCGCGGCCTGCTCCTTCTCGTAGATGGCCTGACCGAGCTTCATCGCGACCTGCGCGAGCGCCTGGCTCTTCTGCTCCATCTGCTCGGCGTCGCCGCCTTCGATCGCGGTCTTGGTCTCGGCGACCGCAGCCTCGATCTCCGACTTCAGCGAAGCGTCGATCTTGTCGCCATGCTCGCGCAGCTGCTGCTCGGTCGAATGGACCAGGCTGTCGGCCTTGTTGCGCGATTCGGCAGCAGCGCGGCGCTTCTTGTCCTCTTCGGCGAAACGCTCGGCTTCCTGGACCATCTTCTCGATGTCGGAATCGTTGAGACCGCCCGAGGCCTGGATGCGGATCTGCTGCTCCTTGCCGGTGCCGCGATCCTTGGCCGAGACGTTGACGATGCCGTTGGCGTCGATGTCGAACGTGACCTCGATTTGCGGCACGCCGCGCGGCGCCGGCGGGATGCCGACCAGATCGAACTGACCGAGCATCTTGTTGTCGGCCGCCATCTCGCGCTCGCCCTGGAAGACGCGGATGGTCACCGCATTCTGATTGTCTTCCGCGGTCGAATAGGTCTGGCTCTTCTTGGTCGGGATCGTCGTGTTGCGGTCGATCATCCGAGTGAAGACGCCGCCCAGAGTCTCGATGCCGAGCGACAGCGGAGTCACGTCGAGCAGCAGCACGTCCTTGACGTCGCCCTGCAGCACGCCGGCCTGGATCGCAGCGCCCATGGCGACGACTTCATCGGGATTGACGCCGGTGTGCGGCTCCTTGCCGAAGAATTCTTTCACCACGTCGCGTACGCGCGGCATGCGGGTCATGCCGCCGACGAGCACGACTTCGTCGATATCGGCCGCCTTGACCCCGGCATCGGCAAGCGCCTTGCGGCACGGCTCCAGCGTGCGCTGGATCAGATCGCCGACGAGGCGCTCGAGATCGGCACGGCCAAGCGACTTGACGAGGTGCTTCGGCCCGTTCTGGTCGGCGGTGATGAACGGCAGGTTGATCTCGGTGGTCTGCGCCGACGACAGCTCGATTTTGGCGCGCTCGGCGGCTTCCTTGAGGCGCTGCAGGGCAAGCCGGTCACCGCGCAGATCGATGCCTTCCTGCTTCTTGAACTCGTCGGCGAGCCAGTCGACGATCTTGGCGTCGAAATCCTCACCGCCGAGGAAGGTGTCGCCGTTGGTCGACTTCACCTCGAACACGCCGTCACCGATTTCCAGCACCGACACGTCGAACGTGCCGCCGCCGAGATCGTAGACGGCGATCGTCTTGCCGTCCTGCTTGTCCAGGCCGTAGGCGAGCGCGGCCGCGGTCGGCTCGTTGATGATGCGAAGCACTTCGAGCCCGGCAATCTGGCCGGCATCCTTGGTGGCCTGGCGCTGCGCATCGTTGAAGTAAGCGGGAACGGTGATCACCGCCTGGGTGACCGTCTCACCGAGATAGGCCTCGGCGGTTTCCTTCATCTTCTGCAGGGTGAAAGCGGAGATCTGCGACGGGCTGTAATCCTTGCCGCCGGCATTGACCCAGGCATCGCCGTTCGGGCCGCGCGAGATCGCGTACGGGACCAGCTCGGTGTCGCGCTTGGTCACCGGATCGTCGAAGCGGCGGCCGATCAGGCGCTTCACCGCAAAGATGGTGTTGTCGGGATTGGTGACCGCCTGGCGCTTGGCCGGCTGGCCGATCAGCCGCTCGCCGTCCTTGGCGAACGCGACGATCGAAGGCGTGGTACGGGCGCCTTCCGCATTTTCAACGACCTTCGGCTTGCCGCCTTCCATGACGGCAACGCAGCTGTTGGTGGTGCCGAGATCGATACCGATAACTTTTGCCATTACAGAACCTCTTATGCCCCAATAGAAATCCATCCCGCAGCGCCCCATGAGGCACGCGGCGAGTGTTTCGGAAGCGATATAGGGGAGGATTCAGAGGCGACAAGAAGCGAAGGTGACCGTAAGCCTTCAGCGATGTTGAAGACGATGCGCAAAAGCCACAGCCGGGCCGCGATGCTCGGCATTCTTGCCCTTCTCGCCGGCTGCGACCGCAGTCCCAAGGTGGAGGCAGCGGACGCGGTGATCACCCTGCCGGCCTTGGCCGGTCAGCCGGGCGCCGCTTATTTCCGCCTGGAGAGCCGCGCGCCCGGCGAGCGACTGCTGCGGATCGAGACCGACGCGGCGACGCGGGCGGAACTCCACGAGACCATGACCAAGGGCAACATGGCGGGCATGGCCCCACTCGCCAGCGCTCCCTTCGATGCCGACGGAAAGCTCGATTTCCAGCCCGGGGGACGTCACGCCATGCTGTTCGGGATCAAGCCCGGCTTTGCCGTCGGCGCGAAGGCGAAGATCGTCTTCCACTTCGAGAAGGCACCGCCGGTGACGGCGATCGCCGAGGTTCGCGGCCCTGGCCAGGGACATGCGGACCATGCCGGACATTGACCGCTGCGACGCCGGGCCCGAGCCGCACCCATTGAGCGGCGGCGAATAGGAACTAGAAGCGCGCGTGCGGTCGGCTATGATGCGGTCGAAACATCGCCGCAGGGGATCGTCATGCAGCAGACCGACGTCTTTCGCTCATCGACCTGGGGCTGGCTGCGCGGCACGCTGGCGGGTTGGGCGACACTGCTGCTCTGCCTGACCGGGATCGGCTTCCTCATCATCCTGGCCAAGTGGATCGAAAACCTCACCGCCTCCTACGAGATCAGCCAGGACAGGCTGATCATCCGGCGCGGCATCTTCATGAAGAGTCTGGACGAGATCGAGCTCTACCGGGTGAAGGACATCCGCATCGATTTCAGCCTGATCAATCAGTGGGCGGGGATCGGCACGATCACGATCAACAGCAGCGATGAAACCACCCGCCGTGCGCCGCTGGTCATTCCACACGTCGAACACGCGCAGCGCCGGCGAGAAGAACTGCGCACCCTCGTCGACGCCGCCCGCCAGCGCCGCCAGGTCCGCGAGATCGACATGGCGCACGAGGATTATTGAGGCGCCCCGACGTTCGAACGAACCATCGAAGATATTTTACGGTTCGGAAACCACTGCGGCGCGATGTTTGGCTATGGCGAAACAGAAGACGCTCGAGAAACCGGAAGATGCAGCCCGGCATTGCTTGACGGACCTACCGTACCGGATGGTGGTGTTCCATCGCATGAACGGTGTCACGCCACTTTACCTCGTTGCCGGCAGCAACTCTCCAGCCCGAAGCGCCGAAAACGCGCTGCGCGAAGCGCAGAGGCTGCACCCTGGCCTATGCTTCTACTGCAAGGAAGCAATCGTCGACGGACAGTTCACCATTGATCACGCGCAACCCACCGCGGTTAAACGGATTAAGGACATCCAAAACTTGGTGATCGCTTGCAAACCCTGCAACCTGAAGAAGGCGGCGCAGCCGATCGAGCTCTTCAAGCCTGAAGCCGGCAAGGAATGGCTGTCAGCCGTCCTGGCACAAGTCCAGGACCGGCTGAACCGCCTTTGAAGCGTTAAGGCTTCCTGGCCACGCCCACCAAGGATGGGCGCAGCAGCCGGTCCTTGATCATGTAGCCGGCCTGCATTTCCTGGACGATCGTGCCGGCCTCCGCATCGGACGGGATCTCGACCATCGCCTGGTGGCGGTTGGGATCGAGCGGCTGTCCCATCGCCTCGACCTTGACGATGCCGTTGCGCTGGAAGACGCTGTCGAGCTCGCGCGACGTTGCCTCGATGCCGGTGATCAGCCCCTTCAGGCGCTCGTCCTCGCGGACGTCCTGCGGAACCGCGGCAAGTGCGCGGTCAAGATTGTCCTTCACCGACAGCATGTCGCGCGCGAAGTTGGTCGACGCGTAATTGGCCGCATTGACCTTTTCCTGCTCCAGCCGCCGGCGGACATTCTGCGTCTCGGCCTGAGCGTAGAGAACGTTCTGGCGCGCTTCCTCCAATTCCTTCAGCACCTCGCCAAGGCGATCGGGCTCGACGGCGCCGTCCTCCTGCGCCTCGACTTCGGTGGACTGTTCCTGCAGTTCTTCTTGTTCGTTCATGCCATCAATCTCGATAGTGCCTGTGCTGTGAAATCCACCATGGGAACGACGCGTGCATAGTTCAACCGCGTCGGTCCGATAACCCCCACCACGCCGACCACCTTGCCATCGCCGCCGCGGTACGGCGCGGCGATCACCGAAGAGCCGGATAGCGCGAACAATTTGTTCTCCGAGCCGATGAATATCTTCATGCCCTGGCCGGCTCGCGCGCTGTCGAGCAGCCGCACGATCTCCTCCTTGCCCTCGAGCTCCTCGAGCAGCTGCCGGACCCGCTCGAGATCGGCGACGCCCTCCTGGTCGAGGAGGTTCGCCTGGCCGCGGACGATTAGCACCGGGCGTTGGGCGCCGTCCTCCGACCACACGGCGAGACCGCGATCGATCAGCGTTCGCGCGGCGCTGTCGAGCGCCGCTTTGCCGTCGCGTATCTCGCCGTCGAGCCGCGCCCGCGCCTCCTGCAGAGTAAGGCCCGACAGCCGCGCGCTGACATAATTGCCGACTTCCGCGAGCGAGGCCGGGGTGACATCCGGCGGCAGATCGATGACCCGGTTCTCGACCGAGCCTTCGGCCCCTACCATCACCGCCAGCGCCTGGCTGGGCGAAAGCTGAACGAAGCCGAGCTGGCGCAGCACCGGCTCGCGCTTGGGAACCAGGACGATGCCCGCACAGGCCGAAAGGCCCGACAAGGCGGCGGTTGCCGCGACCAGGGCATCCTCGATCGGCCCGCCGCCGCGCGCCAGCCGAGTTTCGATCGCGGTCCGCTCTTCCAGACTCGGCTCAGCCGCCTGCATCATGCCGTCGACGAACAGCCGCAGGCCGGTCTCCGTCGGCACCCGGCCGGCGGACGTATGCGGGTGGCTGAGCAGCCCCGCCTCCTCCAGATCCTGCATGACGTTGCGGATCGAGGCGGGCGACAGATTGATTCCGGGCAGGCGCGAGATCGTACGGGATCCGACCGGCGCACCGGATCCGAGATAATTTTCGACGAGGAGGCGGAAGACCTCGCGCGCCCGTTCGGTAAGCTCGCTGACCGGGGTTCTCGACATGTCCCTCATGTAATGCGCAGCCCCCGGCCCGTCACCCCGTGGCAGACGCTCAGAGCCCCTCCCCCTCCACCCAGTGGGCGTTGGACAGGCGCCGCGCGACCGACCAGGTTTGCACGCGAATGTCTGGCACCGCGACGATTTCCCAGCAGGCGCCGCGAGTCATCGGTCCAAGCGCCAGCAGCCAGTCGTTCGGTCTGCCGTCGGCCGCGATCGTTCGCGCCTGGGCGTCGACGTCGATGCCGAGCCGCAACTTGTCCGGGCGGATCGTGCCGCGGGCGACCAGGGTCGCCAGCAGCGGATCGGAGGAGCGCAGCAGATCGCCCTGCGGACCGGTGCAATTGATGATGCGGGTGGCGTGGAGATGTTCGGCGACATCGCTGCCGCGGCGACGCCAGGCGACGTCGATGCCGCCGCCCGCGGCGGGCGTGTACGCGATCGGCTTGCCGCCGGCGATCTCCAGAATGCCGGCATCGCGCAGCTGCTGCAGCCGTTCGGCGACATCAGGTGCGATGCGATGCCGGTGAACGTCCCACCACGGCCGCGCATGGCGCAGGAAACGCTGGCGCTGCTCGTCGGTGGCGGCCCGCCACATGTCCTGAGTCATCGGCCGCAATTCGTCGACCGCCGCCCGCCAGCCGATCTCCCGGGCGCGCGCTCGGATCTGGCGAACCAGTGACGACACCTCGCCCTGCGGCCGCTCGCCGAGCGGCGTTTCCGGCGGCCGGCTGGGTGCATGGACGTGGGGCGACAGGCCGCGGCGCGACATCGCCACGATCCGCCCCGCAAACCCTTCCAGCTGCAGGCGCAGCGCGACGTCGACCATGGTCAGCCCGGTGCCGATTACGACGATGGTCTCGCCGGGCTGGAGGTCGCGATAGGCCGCTTCATCCCACGGATCGCCGAAATAGCCGTGCTGCGCCAAGGCGGCGCCGTCGAGCCGGGGTGGATGGTGCGGCGGAAGATTGCCGACCGCCAGCACCGCCGCGTCGGCGTCGAACCGACTGCCGTCCATCATCTGGATGTGGACCGCGCCGTCATGCTCGACATCGCGAACGCTGCCGTAACGGATTTCGAGCCGGCCGTTCGATCGGCGCTGCGCCGCCTCCAACTGTTCGAGCAGATATTCGCCATAAGTCAGCCGCGGTACGAAGGCACTCGCCGCCTCCGCCACGCCGCGATCGGTCAGCCATCGGGCGAAGTGGCCCGGATCGTCCGGAAAGGCGCTCATGTTCGAAGCGCGCACGTTGAGCAGGTGGGTGGGATGGGCGGCGCCGAAGGCGAGGCCCTTGCCCGCCGGCTCGTGGCGCTCGATCAGCGTCGCGCGTGGCCCTCCGTGACGGACCAGGTTGATCGCCTGCAATGCTCCCGAGAAACCGCAGCCGATGATCGCGACATGGTCGGTCACGTTCGCGCGCCCCCGTCCGCCGCCATCAGATTTCATATTCGAGTTGCCAGGCGGGATCGGAGAAAGCGGGCGGCTGGGCTTTGAAGGCGGGCTGGCGGGCCTTCATCTGGCGGTAGAGCTGCTTGACCCGATCGCTCGCCGTCGTCGCGAACACGGCGGGGAACACGGCGTGGACGATGCATGCCAGCCCGCCGACGACCATCGTCGCCCCGAAGCGGGCAGCCATGGCGGCATGCTCCGGATAGCTTTCCCCGATGCTGCGCGGATGTGCCAGAAACAAGCGATCGAACACGGTCTTTCCTCCTTCGTCCGCGCAGCGCCGTCGGCCCGCGCATCTTCGTCCGTCCATGCAGAAAGACGCAACAATAGCCAAGCGTCGAGGGCAATAAAGGGGGCGGGCGGACGCAGGTGCGCGTCGCGTCAGCAATCCTCCCGGGCACGGCGCGGCAGCAATTCCGCCAGCCTGGCGGCGACTTCCTTCTGGCGGAAGGGCTTGGTCAGCAGCGGCAGGTCGGCCATCTGATGCCCGGCAAGATTGGCATAACCGGTGGCGAGCAGGATCGGCACGCCGGGCAGCCGGTTGCGGATGGCGGTGGCGAGTTCGGCACCGTTCATGCCCGGCATCAGATAGTCGGTGATCACCAGATCGGCGGTGACGCCGCTCCGCAGGAGTTCGAGAGCCTCGCCTGCCGACCGTGCCTCGATGACTCGGTGGCCGAGATCGGCGAGCATCTCGGCCGTACCGCTGCGCACCAGATCCTCGTCGTCGACCAGCAGGATGGTCGCCGCCGGCGTGTCGGCGATGGCAGCATTGTCCTCCTCCTGCTCGGCATCCGCGGCCGTTGCCGCTGCCGGCAGCCAGAGCTCGGCGTTGGTGCCCTCGCCGAGCACGCTGTCGAGCAACAAAGCGCCTCCGGACTGGGCGGCAAGGCCGTGCACCATCGACAATCCGAGGCCGGTTCCCTTGCCGATCCCCTTGGTCGAGTAAAAAGGCTCGATCGCGCGCTTCAGCGTCACTTCGTCCATGCCGGACCCGGTGTCGCGCACCCCGATGCGGACATAGGTGCCGTAGCGCAGGCCATTGGGGTGCCCCGGCCCGACCGCCTCTGCAGTGATGGACACGGTCAGAATGCCACCGTCGGGCATGGCATCGCGTGCATTCACCGCAAGATTGAGCAACGCGAGTTCGAGCTGGTTCGGATCGACACGGGCGGCGGGAAGATCGTCGTCCGCCTCGACTTCGACCCTGATCTGCGGCCCGATCGAGCGTCCGATCATGTCGCGCAAGCCGCCCACGAGCCGGACGACATCGACAGGACGCGATTCCAGCACCTGGCGCCGCGCGAACGCAAGCAGCCGCTGGACCAGGATCTTCGCCCGCTCGGCCGCTTCGAGCGCACCGCTGAGCAGGCGTTCGGACCGGGTATCGCCGTCGAGGCGGCGGCGAAGAACATCGAGCCCGCCGACGATCGGGGTCAGCAGATTGTTGAAATCGTGCGCGACGCCGCCGGTGAGCTGGCCCATCGTCTCCATCTTCTGCATCTCGGCAAGGTGACTGAACGCCGCCTCGCGTTCCGAAATCGCTTCGACGACACGGGATTCGAGCGAGTCGTTGAGCCGCTTCAGTTCGGCTTCGGCGGCGACCTGGGCCGAGACGTCGGTGCATGTGCCGAGCCAGCGCACGATTGCGGCGCCCTCGCCGCGCACCGGTACGGCCCGCGTCAGGAACGGCCGGTAATCGCCGTCGGCACCCAGCAACGGGATGGTCATCTCGAACGGCTCGCCCGCCGCCAGCGAGCAGCGCCACTGCCGCAGCACTTCGGGCAGATGATCCGGGTGATGGACCCGCTCGCGGCCGAGCGCCGCCATCTCCTCGGGCGTTGTGCCGGTATATTCGTACCAGCGCTGATTGTACCAGATCGTGTCGCCGGCCGGGTTGGCCATCCAGCAGAGCTGAGGCAGCGCATCGACCAGCGTCGCGAAATTCGCCTCGCTCTCGCGCAGCGCCGCCTCGGCGCGGCGGCGCTCCCGGCGTTCCGAGGCTTCGGCCAGAGCGCGCTCCACCACCTCGGAGAGGCGACCGAGCCGCTGCTTGACGACGAAGTCGGTGGCACCGCGCTTCAGTGCCTCGACCGCGACCTCCTCGCCCAGGGTCCCCGACACGAAGATGAATGGCGTTTCCGGCGCCTTTTCAACCGCGATCTCGAGAGCCGATTCGCCGTCGAAGGCGGGCAGCCGATGATCGGCGAGGATCAGGTCATAACAATGATTCGCGAGCGCAGCGGAGAAGTCCTCCCGCGACCACACCCGATCGATCTCGCATTCCGCGCCCTCCAGCCGCAGATATTCGCAGACGAGGTCCGCATCGATGCTGCTATCCTCCAGATGAAGGACGCGCACCTTTCTGAGAAGGTTCGAGTTCGCGGCCGCCACCGCTCAGCCTCCGCGTGCGATCGGTGGCGGCTCGTTCAGCACGGCCCAGAACATGCCGAGATCCTGGATCGCCTCGAAGAATTGCTCGAAGCCGACCGGCTTGACCACGAATGCGTTGACGCCGAGCTTGTAGCTGCGGACCAGATCCTGTTCCTCGCGCGACGACGTCAGCATCACCACCGGCGTGTGCTTCAGCGCTTCGTCCTGCTTGATCTGCTCGAGCACCTCGAGCCCGTCCACCTTGGGCAGCTTGAGATCGAGGAGGACGACGACGGGATCGCCGCTGGTCCGCCCTTCATATTTGCCGCGCGCATGAAGATAGTCGAGCGCTTCGGCGCCGTCGCGGGTGATCACCACCGAATTGGCGAGTTGACAGCGTTCCAGCGCAGCGAGGGTCAGTTCCACATCCTTGGGACTGTCCTCCACGAGCAGGATCGGCTTCAATTCGGACATGCTACTCATTCCCCCGATGTTTCGGCAGAGCGAAGAAGATGGTCGCGCCCACGTCGATTCTCCCCTCCGCCCAGACTCGGCCGCCATGCCGTTGCTCGACGATGCGCTTGACGTTGGCAAGCCCGATCCCGGTGCCTTCGAACTCCTCGACGCGGTGCAGGCGCTGGAAGACTCCGAACAACTTGCCGGCATAAGCCATGTCGAAGCCAGCGCCGTTGTCGCGGACGAAATAGACGGTCTCGTCATCCCCGTCGTCGGCGCCGATCTCGATCAGGGTCTCGTCCCGCCCACGGGTGAACTTGATCGCATTGTCGACGAGATTCTGCAGCACCAGCCGGAGCATGCCGGGATCCGCATAAGCGGGCGGCAGATCGGCGATCCGCCAGCGCACGGTGCGGCCGAGCGCATCCTGTTCGAACCTGCCCTGCACCTCCGCGGCAAGCGCGTTCATGTCGATCAGGATCGGCTTGAGCGTCGCCCGTCCCATCTGCGAGAAACTGAGCAGATCGTCGACCAAACCGCCGGCGGAGACCGCGGACTCGATGATGGTGTCGATGTAGCGCCTGGCGCGTTCGGAGAGGTGCTCGCCCTCATTCTGCTTGAGCAGCTCTGAATAGCCGACGATGTGGCGGAACGGCGCGCGCAGATCGTGACTCACGGAATAGCTGAACGCTTCCAGTTCGCGATTGCTGCGAACCAGTTGCTCGTTGAGCTGCGCCATCTCCTCGGCGCTTCGCAGGATGATGTCGACGATCGCGCTGCGCAGCTGCGTCGCCGCATCGATCTCGGCTTCGTCCCAGGGCAGCGAGCGCCGCTGCACGATTTCCTTCCACACTTCGAACGACTTGCGCGGGTGGATGCGTGCGCCTTCAGGCTCCGCGGGCTTCAGCGGAGAGCCGCCCCAGGCCACGGTGCGCACCACTTCGGGCCGGAACCAGATCAGATAGCTGCGATGGACGCGTGAGAGGGACAGCGCCATGATTCCGCTGCCCCGATCCTTGAAGGCCTCGGCTGCGGGCATCTCGGCGGCCAGCGCATCGGTCGCATGGATGTCGCCTTTGAAGCTGTCGCTCAACCAGTCGGCGAGCGCGCCGATCGCCTCCTGCGAGGGGGTCTCGCCGATCGTGCGGCAATCACCGTCGAACAGGATCGCCGCGCCTGCGGCGTGGGTCAGCGCGAGCAACGCATCGGGATTGCCGAGCAGCGCATCGACGAAACCGCTCTCGCTCAGCGCCATTTGCGACAGCAAAGCGGATTGCACGCTGCGCAAGGCGATCCTGCGCTCGGCCAGAGCGGCGATTTCGCGCGCGGCGATCTGCAGCGAAAGCACCTGCCCGATGAACTCGCAGGCGGTTCGAACCGGGTAGGCGACACGATGGGGTTCGCGATTGTGGCACGAGATCAGGCCCCAGAGACGCCCCTCGCTCAGCAGCGAGATCGACATCGAAGCGCCGGTGCCCATGTTGCGCATATATTCGAGATGGACCGGCGAGACGCTTCGCAAGGTCGCCAGACTGAGATCGACCGGCGCGCCGGTGGCAGGGTCGAAGGGCGGCTCGATCGGCACCGGACGGTAGGAAGCATCGGCGATCAGCCGCAGGCGGTTGCGCCGGTAAAGCTCGCGCGCTTGCGCCGGGATGTCGCTCGCCGGAAAGCGCAGGTCCAGATAGCTCGGCAAGCGATCGTTGCGATCTTCCGCGACGACGGTGCCGTGGCCGTCAGCGTCGAAACGATAGACCAGAACGCGGTCGAGGCCGGTGATGCGGCGGACTTCCCGCGCGGCCAGCACGCCGAGCTCGGCGACCGTGCGCGCCGCCTGCAGATCGGTGAGGAAGGACTGAACGAGCGGCTGGACGGCATCGAAACCGCCGGGATCGGCCTGCTCCACCTCTTCGAGTTCGACGATCAGCGCGCCGCCGGAGCGATGCGCGATCAGGTGGAACGGCGCCGCACCGGAGCCGAGGCGGGCGGTGCCGAGGAAGACGGCGCCGCTCGCCGGAACCTCCCGAAGCAGTTCCGAACAGGAGGGGGCGCGCTCGGGGCGGACCAGATCGTCCAGCGCGATTGCGAGCGGGCTGCCCGAGACGAGGGTTCGCGCAACCGGTCCGAGCGCCGCCTGGACGATCTTGAGATCGTCCGGACGAACGACGAAGAGCGCACCTTGAGGCTGAATGGTGCCTGGAATGTGGATCGGCTCGCGCGCGCAGGCCTCGAGATCTGCCGGCAGTCCGCCATCCGCACTCCTTCGGTCGAGATCTGCCGTCATTCGCTCCCCGCGGGCATCGTACATTGCCCGGCTGCTGCGGCCCTTAACGGCTGCACATCGCCGCCGCTAGCTGTCCAAAAGGCGGCAAGGCGCGAGTCGGCGCCCCCGGGAACACCGCCGTCTCCGCGGGCGATGCGCACAAGCCCTGCGGACCCGAACAAGCGGACGCCGCCCGAACCTGACACGCGCTTGTAGACGATTGCCGAGCGCCGCCCCCCTCATCAGATGTGGACGAGGCGCATCGCATTGGCGCTTTCGAACGCACGTGCGACAAGCATGGGGTGACCGCGCATTGCGTCAGCCTCTGGATCGGTCCGGCCCTCGGTGCCGTCGAACGGGCGTGTCTGCGCTCGATGCTCCGCCTGGGTCATGAGGTCACGCTTTACTGCTACGACGCTGTTGCAGGCGTTCCACGCGGCGTGGCTCTGCGCGACGCGTCTGAGATCGTCCTCCCCGAGCGGATCATTCGTCACCGAAGCGGCAGCGTCGCGCTGTTCGCGAACCTGTTCCGCTACGAATTGCAAAGGCGTGCGCTCGGCACCTGGGTCGATCTCGACCTTTATCTGCTGAAGCCGCTGGACGGCACCCACCCGTATCTCTTCGGCGCGGAGGAACCGGGACGGTACAGCAACGGCGTGCTCCGCCTGCCGCCCGATTGCCCGATGCTGGCCACGCTCCTCACCTTGTTCGACGAGCGCGTCGTGCCGCCATGGCTGCCGTGGCGCGCCCGGATGGCGGCGCGCTGGCGGCTGCTGCGGCGCAAGCGGGTCGGCCTTTCCGACATGCCCTGGGGCAGCGCCGGACCCGCAGCGCTCACCTATCTGGTAAATGCCCATGGCTTGGCGCACCACGCGCTTGCGCCCGAGATCCTGTACCCGGTGCATTGGCGCGAGGCGCGCTGGATCCTCGATCCCTCCCGCACGCTCGAGCGGATGACCGGACCGGACACGCGCTCGGTCCACCTCTACAACGAGCTGATCAAGGGCTTCAAAGAGGCGCCCGCCCCGCCCGGCAGCTTTCTCGCCCGATTGCAGCGCGAAGGCGCCCCCGACTGAGGCCGCGCGAGTCTGCTACAAAATCGGCTTGCCGCCGGTGACGGCGATGGTCGCGCCGGACACGTAGCTCGACTCGTCCGACGCCAGCATGACGTAGACCGGCGCCAATTCCCTCGGTTGGCCCGGCCGCTTCATCGGCACCTGCTCGCCGAAGCTCTCCACTTTCTCTTGCGGCATCGTCGAGGGGATGAGCGGCGTCCAGATCGGCCCCGGCGCCACACAATTGGCGCGGATGCCTCGGTCCGCCAGCAGTTGCGCGAGGCCGGCGGTGAAATTCTGGATCGCCCCCTTGGTGGTCGCGTAGGCGAGCAATTGCGGAGTCGGGGTGTCGGCGTTCACCGATGTCGTGTTGATGATCGATCCGCCCTCGCCCATGTGCGGCACCGCCGCTTTGGTGATGTAGAACATGGCGTGGATGTTGACCCGGAACGTCATGTCCCACTCCGCGTCCGGTATCTCCTCGATCGCATCGAAGGTCATCTGGTGGGCGGCGTTGTTGACCAGGATGTCGATACGCCCGAATTCTTCGACCGCCTTGGCGATTAGTGCCCGGCAGTGATCGGCGCTGGCAATGTCGCCCGGGAACAGCACGGCCCGACGCCCCTCCGCCTCGATCAGCCGCCTGGTGTCCTCGGCATCGTCGTGCTCGTTCAGATAGGAAATCAGCAGGTCCGCGCCCTCGCGGGCATAAGCGATCGCGACCGCACGGCCGATGCCGCTGTCGCCACCGGTAATCACCGCTGTCTTGCCGGCAAGCCGCCCGGACCCCTTGTAGCTGGTCTCGCCATGATCCGGCTTGGTCCGCATCTCCGCGGTCGTGCCCGGCACCGATTGTCTCGGTTCGTTGAACGGGGGTTTTCGCGTGTCGCTCATCGCAGGCTCCAGGATAGGGTGATCGGACGGCGAACCCCCGGGCGTCACGCATGTTCCGAGCAAGCCGAGGGCTGCGGGTGCGCGGCTCCGGCGGCGTCTGAAAGTTTGGAACCGGGGGTTTTCAGGGAACGGGCCGGTCCCGACGAACGTTCTTGCCTGATCCTGAAAATACCTTCATCACAAAGGCTTATCGATGACAGCACCGACTTCTCGACGGCGCCGCTCCGCTCTGGTGGGGGGCTGCCTCGCGGCCGCCCTGCTCGTCTCCGCCTGCGCGACCTCGACGCCCTACCAACCGATCGGCACGCGCGGCTCGCAGGCGAGCGGCGGCTACAGCGAGCAGAGAATCGAAGACAATCGCTACCGGGTGAACTTCACCGGCAACAGCTTCACCTCACGCCAGCAGGTCGAAAATTATCTGCTGTTCCGAGCGGCGGAGCTGACCTCTCAGAATGGCTATGACGGGTTCACGATGGTGGCGCGGGCAACCGATCCCAACGTCAGGACCCGAGTCTCGCCCTCGCCTTTCGGGCCCGGTCCGTTCGGCTATTGGGGCCCGTCCTGGCGCTATCGCTATGGCGGCTTCGGCTGGCGCAGTTGGCATCCGTGGGGCGGATCGCCGTTCTGGGCCGACGATGTCGATGTCCGCACCGTCACCAATTACGAAGCGTCGGCCGAAATCGTCATGTTCCGGGGCGATCGCCCGAGCGATCCGGCGAGCTTCGACGCCCGCCAGGTGATGGAGAATCTCGGGCCCACGATCCAGCGGCCGAAATGAACGAACGGGGGCGAACCGTGCTACGGTCGCCCCCGGTTTCGAACGCTTTCGGCAGCGGCTGGAAAAGGCGCTGCCGAAGCCGATCCGCGTCATTCGATCAGCGGCAATGCTTGTCGCGGGTCAGGGCGCGTCCGCCGAGCAGGCCGGCAGCACCGCCAAGAATGGTTCCCAGCGTACGGTCGCCGCGGCCGGCCACTTCGCGGCCGAGCAGGGCGCCGGCGGCACCGCCGACGATCGCACCGGTCGTGCCCGAGCGGCAGCGATCGTTGTTGCGATAGGAACGCCGGTCATAGCGATCCCGATAATAGCCGTCGCGGCTGTTCTGGCTGTAATAGCCGTGGCCGCGATCACGCGGGCGGGCGTCGGCGGCGGCCGGGATGGCGGTCATCACGGTCATCAGGCCGGCGGCGGCGAGGGTGGCTTTCTTGAGCATCGTCTGTCTCCTTGTGCCGGCAAGGCCATCTACTCGGCCTCACGCTTGGTGATCCTCATCTGGACGATTCGGCTTGAGTGCCTCCTGAACGGTGCCGACAGACTTCGTTCATGTTCACGACCCATCTGATGAACAAGACATTTGGTCGCGCCGTCGCGATTGAAATCGAGGTCGCGCGCCGCCAAGCGACGCCCACCATTGCTCATTGCCGTCTGGAGAGACCATGCACAGCCGATTCGCCGGCCCCGCCCTCGGGCTGGATTTCGGCACGACGAACAGCGTCGCCGCGGTTGCGGACGGGGATGGCGCGCCGGAACTGATCGGCTTCGGCAGCGAAGCGGACGCGATCTTCCGCTCCGCCTTGTGCTTCTGGCACGACGAGGGCGCGAAAGGCGGCCTTGCGGTCGAGGCGGGGCCGTTCGCCATTGCCGAATATCTCGAATATCCCGAGGACAGCCGATTCCTGCAATCATTCAAGTCGGTCGCGGCGAGCGCCAGCTTCGAGAGCGCGTCGGTGTTCGAGAAACGGTACCGCTTCGAGGAACTCGGCCGGTTCTTCCTTGCACGTCTGGCGGCGCATGCCGGCGACCGGCTCCAGGCTCGACCCCGACGCCTCGTCGTCGGGCGGCCGGTTCAATATGCCGGCGCGCGCCCCGACGCTGCACTCGCCCGAAGCCGCTACGACGCGATGTTCGAAGGCTTCGCCGACGAGATCCATTATGTCTACGAGCCGATCGGCGCCGCATTCAGCCATGCCGCGCGGCTGACTGAGCCGACCACCCTGCTCGTCGCGGATTTCGGCGGCGGCACCAGCGATTTCTCGATCGTCGCGGTGGCCGAGCCCGGTGCGGGACGACGCTGCACCCCTCTCGGCCACGCCGGCATCGGGATCGCCGGCGACCGCTTCGATTACCGGATCGTCGATCGGCTGGTGCTGCCGATGCTCGGCAAGGGCGGGCATTATCGCTCCTTCGGCAAGGAGATCGAAATTCCGCGCGGCTATTTCACCGACTTCGCGGATTGGTCGCGGCTTGCGCTGATGCGCAACCGGCGCACCATGGACGAATTACGCCGCCTGCAGCGCGACGCGGTGGACGGGGCGGCGATCGGCCGGATGATCGCCGTGATCGAGAACGAGCTCGGCTACCCTCTCTACGATGCCGTCGGCCGGCTGAAGCGTGCGCTCTCGACGCAAGATCGGGCCCACTTCCATTTTTCGGGCGCGGGGCTGGAGATAGAGGCGGATGTCCGGCGCGAGACGTTCGAGAGCTGGATCGCGGAGGATGTCTCCCGCATCGACCAGACGATCGATCGCGCGCTTGCCGATGCCGGGCTGGGCGTGGCCGACATCGACACGGTGTTCCTCACCGGCGGCACCTCGTTAATCCCGATGGTGCGCGCCCTGTTCGAGCGGCGGTTCGGCGCCCGCGCGATCATGAGCGGCGGCGAACTGACGTCGATCGCCCACGGCCTCGCCTTGATCGCGCAGGAGCAGGATCCGGCGCAGTGGGCGGCATGAGCGCAAGCAAGCCCGCCGAAACCAGCCTCTACGCACCGGTCAAGGCGTTCCTCGAAGCGCAGGGCTTCACCGTGAAGGGGGAGATTGGCGGCTGCGACCTGGTGGCGATCCGCGGTGACGAGCCGCCAATGTTGGTGATCGCCGAACTCAAGCTGAGCTTCACGCTCGAGCTGGTGCTGCAGGCCGTCGATCGCCTGCGCGCCGCGGACCTCCTCTATCTTGCCGTGCTCGGGCGCCGCCGCGGCCGGGATCAGGATCGGCGGGTGCACCGGCTGTGCCGGCTGCTCGGCGTCGGCCTGCTGATCGTCGATCCGCGTCTCGGCACCATCACCGTTGTGGCGGAACCGGGCCCCTACCGTCCGCGTCCGGATCACCCCCGGCGCAAACGGCTGCTCAAGGAGCACAAGATGCGGCGTGGCGACCCGGCGGTGGGCGGCTCGAGCCGGCAGCCGCTGATGACCGCCTACCGCCAGCGTGCACTCGCCTGCGCTGCGGCGATGCGTGAGGGTCCGCGGCGTCCCCGTGATCTGCGGCCGCTCGCCGAGGATGCCGGCGCCATCCTGCTGCGCAACGTCTACGGCTGGTTCGAGCGGGTGGACAAAGGTCTTTATCGGCTGACGGCGGAAGGGGAGAAGGCCGCTTCTGCGGCCTGACCGCCGCGCCCTGCTTGCCGTGGGCGACAAAGGCGCCGGCGCGGTGTAGGCCGCGGCATGTCCGCCGAGATCGAACAATTTCACGCCATCGCGATTAGCCGTATCGCCCACCGGCTCAAGGCGGAAGGCCGCTCCGTGATCCACATGGAGTTCGGGCAGCCTTCGACCGGTGCGCCCCCTCCGGCGATCGCCGCCGCCCACGACATCCTCGATGCGGATGCGATGGGCTATTGGGAGAGCCCGGCGCTCAAGGCGCGCATCGCCGATCTCTATCAGGAACGCTACGGCGTTGCGGTGAATGCCGAGCAGGTCATTCTCACCTGCGGCGCCTCGCCCGCGCTGGTCCTCGCCCTAGCCTGTGTCTTCGCCCCCGGAGCCCGCGTCGCCCTCGCCCGTCCCGGCTACGTCGCCTATCGCAACACCTTGAAGGCCCTGCACATGGAGCCGATCGAGCTGCCGTGCGGTGAGGCCGAGCGCTACCAGATCACGGCGGGGGCGCTTGATCGGCTGGATCGAACGCCCGAGGGCCTGATCCTGGCCAGCCCCGCCAACCCCACCGGCACGATCATCCCGCCGGCAGAGCTCGCCGACATCGCCGAAGTATGTCGCCGCCGCGATATCCGCATCGTCTCGGACGAAATCTATCACGGCCTCAGCTATGTCGGCGATGCCCGCAGCATGCTGGAGCATGCGCCGGGCGCCCTGGTCGTCAACAGCTTCTCCAAATATTACAGCATGGCCGGCTGGCGGCTCGGCTGGCTGGTTGTGCCGCCCGATCTGATCGGCGCGGCACGAGCGCGCATGGGCAACCTTTTCCTCACACCGCCGTCGCTGTCGCAGCATGCCGGATTGATCGCGATGGACTGCCGCGACGCGCTCGAAGGCCATCGCGATACCTACGCTCGCAACCGCACGCTGCTGCTCGACGCGCTGCCGCGCATGGGCCTGCGGCGGATCGCGCCGCCGGACGGCGCCTTCTACATCTATGCGGACATCAGCCACCTGACCGGCGACAGCCTCGCTTTCTGCACCGACCTCCTCCAGGACACCGGGGTCGCAACGGCGCCCGGGATCGACTTCGATCCGGTCGACGGCCACCGCTTCATGCGCTTCAGCTTCGCGGTCGCGACTGCGCAGGTGCAGGACGCGATCGCACGCATGCAACCCTGGTTCGCAGCCCGGCAGCC